>NZ_LUUM01000155.1:0-2119 GCF_001644125.1 Methylosinus sp. R-45379 | reverse complement strand
TTCGGCACTTCGTCGTCCCAGATTTACTCTAACGTCTCGCAATCGGAAAATTGATGCGCCCGATTTCGCGACGCCAATCGTACCTTCTCTTGATGCGTACAAACTCGCACGGAGAGAGCTGGCTACAACCCTGATGAGCGCGGGAGTAACGCCGGGCACTTATGAATTGGCGTCTGCGAAATCAATTCTGGATCAGGCACGAGACTCGTTTCGCTCAATCATTCACGAGCGCATCTCTAAGCTGACGCAGGCAGCCACTCTGACGTTTTGCGTTGAACAGATCGCAGCACTTATGATTGAAAATGCTAATGCCGCGGTTCGCGCTCAACTCAGCTTGACGCACGAGGTCAGTTATGACCGAGCTCAGGCGGCCGCTGAGATACACGACAAATTTGCGCAAGATAGTCGAAATTACCGATACATGCTCGAAGCTTGTCTAAGTATGTCCGTTAGCAGCTGTGAAGAGACACCCACAGCCCGAATTCTGAATGATCTCTTAGCAGCCATCGACTGGTTGTTCATCTTATATAACGCGAGCGACGTTCTCCACAACGGCATTGACGTAGGTGGCATCACAATCGATGCGGATTACATACCAGAGGTGTTCTACTCGCAACTAAACGATGAACAGGAAACCGAATTTGCGCGCGAGCAGGCGGATGCACGGCTAGGGATAAACCTCTCTGAGCCAGACAGAATGCTCGCCGAGTCAGAACGCCTTGCCGACCTTGAACGACTGGATCTGGCATTTGAAGCTGACGTTGGCTTCACGTTCCGACATCTCCTCCAAACCTTGGAGGTCCTCTCATGCTGGCAGCGGGCGCAGAATCACGAGGAGCTCTTGCTTTCTTACCGATCGACGAGTGAAGACATCGTCGACGTCCTGAGGCAATCTATTCCTGATCTCACTCAAGCGTCCGCGTCTGCATTAGTATCTTTCGCGACTCTTGAAGCGAACCAAGTTCGGCGTCTCTTGGGCAGGGCGCGCGATGAGGCCGACGTACCCGTTTGGGATCACAACAAGAGAAGTAGTCGCTACACAATTCGCCCGCTGGTTCCGATCGAGAACGATCTGCTGGTTTGGAGCGCGCCTTCCGCGCAATTAGCCGGTCGAATATGGCTCAACTCTGTAACGGACGGTTATCTGCCGGCTGATTTCGAGTGGCCCGCCGTGGTTCCTATAGTACGATCTATAAAAGAACGTCTGGAAGCTCTCTTGGAAAATCGAGCCGCCGAGATATGCCGCCGCGGCACAAGCTTTGTCGAAAAAGGTATCGACTTCAAATCGCGATTTCCATCAGAAAGTTTTGACGACGTGGGCGACTTTGACGTTCTCGCCTATTGGCCTGCTTCGAACACTTGGATTTCAGCTGAATGCAAATACAATCAACCTCCATTTTGCCTAAAGGACGCCAGACGCCTCCGCGAAAGAATATTCGGCCGCCCACCTGATCGCGGTCACTTCTCAAAGATCGAAAGGCGACGCGAGTTTTTAAATCAAAACCGAGAGCGCCTGAGGCGACTCCTGAATTGGCCCGAGTCCGGCGCAGAATTCAAGATTTTTGAATTGTATGTCAGCCGAGATATATACTGGTGGATGCGCAATCCGCCTTTCGCAGTTTCCACGGACTTTGTCCGGATCGACGCTCTAGATCACTGGCTTCGCGTCAGAATGCTGATTACTGAAGAGCGCGACCGGTGAGCGTCGGTCAATAAAGTGGGGTATTTGCTGTGACTCAAACTGACCCGCCACCAACATTCGGCGGCGCACGTCTGACTCATTGGATTATATTTTCCAGTTGCCTAGACTGACTCATTGGAGTAGCCTTCCTCATGGCCCGAACGGCTCCGATCAGCGTCGTCGAAACGCCGGAATTCCTGTCGGCGACCCGCAAGCTCATGAGCGACGAGGAACGGGCGCTTCTGGTGGATTATCTCGCCTACAATCCGATGGCCGGCGATCTGATCCCCGGAACGGGCGGCGTGCGGAAGCTGCGCTGGGGATTGGAAGGCCGCGGCAAGCGAGGCGGGGCGCGGGTGATCTATTTCCACCACGACGCCGGCATGCCGCTCTTCGCTCTGACGGCCTTCGCCAAGAATGAGCGGGCCGATTTGAGCC
>NZ_LUUM01000154.1:0-2086 GCF_001644125.1 Methylosinus sp. R-45379 | reverse complement strand
GCCCGGCACGGGCAAGTCGACTCTGCTTCAGACGGCGCTTTTCAACACGTCCGAGTATGGCGTCGCACGCTATCTCGCGTTCGTGCCAAATCAGCGCCATGGCTTGGGGCGCGCCGAGGCCGGTGAATTTCTGAACGACCTGATCGCCGAGCTGATGAGCCTCGATCTCGGCGGCAGCCGTTACGCGTTGGATGACCTGGCGGGCCAGCGAAAGGAATTGGCGCACCAGCTCGAAACCGCAAGCGAGCGATACGCCAAGACCGGGCGCAAGACGATCATCGTCATCGATGGCCTTGATCACGTTCCGCGTGAAGAAGATCCGCGCGAAAGCTTCCTCAAGCAATTGCCGCTCGCCCACGCCGTTCCCGACGGCGTGCTGTTCGTGCTTGGCACCCAAACGCTCGACCTCGCCGACTTGAAAGCATCGATTGTTCAGCAGGCTAAAGGCGCGGACCGCCGTGTCGAAATCACGCCCTTGCCGCCAGCGGCCATTTTCGCCATGGCCAACGACGCTGGCCTCCCAGACTACGTCGATCGCGACGGCCTTCTCGCCGCCTCCGAGGGCCATCCTCTCACGGCCCGCTACTTCGTCGAAGCGCTGAAGCCGGTTACGTCCGCGAGCGAGGCGCAACACATCCTCTCGGCGACGGATGGCCTCGGTCGAAGCTTGGACGAAATCTATGCGCGCGTTTGGATCGGATTGTCGGCTGATGAGTCCGCTAAAGCCGCGCTTGGGTTGCTGGCGCGCGCCGATGGCGGGTTGACGCCCGCGCAAATCGCCGGCGTCTATTCGAATGCGACGGTGGAAGAGGTTCTCAAGAAGGCCGGTTTCTTGCTGTCGGGCGTTGGCCAAGAACGCCTATCGATTTTTCACAACAGTTTTCGGCTCTTCGTGGTCGCGCAAACCGGAGTCAGATTCGGCAAACGCGAGCCTGCGCTCGAGGTCGAATTCAACCAGCGCCTCGCGGGAATCGCGGCCGCAGCTGACGAGAGCGACGCGCAGCATTGGATGGAATTGCGCTATCGCGCGCGCGCGGGCGAGACAGACCCTGTGCTCGCGCTTGCGACGCCTGAATATTTCCGTCGTTCGCTCATGCTTTTTCGACCCAGGAGCGAGATTGACGTCGATCTCCGGCTGACCTATGCGGCCGTCAAGCCGACGCGTTCGCGCGTCATCCTTCTCAACAAGCTGCTTATCGAAAAGGAAGTCGAGTATCGGCGCGAGGCCGTGAGCCAACTCGACATGGTGGGGCTGTTTCTCGACCTCGGCGACGTCGATCTCGCAATCCACCATGCCCTTGAAGCTAACACGCCTGGCGAGGGTTGGCTCCGACTGGTCGACGTTCTCTGGGAAGACGGCCACGCCGCGATCGCGCGCCGCGTCCTGGATGCAAACGAGCCGCTCGAAGCGCTCTTCGGGGTAGACAAATTCCACTCCGGCAGCGGCATCAACACGGCGGGCGATTGGATTGAACGTGCGCAACGTTTTCGTCCGATCGAACGGCTGGTCTCGATCATCGAGCGCATACCGGCGAATGATTACGAGGATGTCGATCTCATGCGGCAGGGCCTCCTCTATCGCGTCGCACGCGGGATCGTCAAAGACAAACCAGACGCTGACATCGCAACGCTCTGCATCCAACTGAAACTCCGCGACGAATATCAGCACTATCTCTACATCACCGCCGCCGACGCAGCGCGCGCGGCCAACGACCTCGATCGCGCCAAGCAATTGCTCGGAAGCATCGCTGCGCTTCGCGATTTCTCGACGCTTGACGCGCATTGGAAAACCTACGGCGCGCGCGTTGCGCGTCAGTTGGGCGATGACGATCTTGCCAAGCGCCTGATGCAGGACATCGAAATTCCTTCGATCGGAGCGGAGGAGAGCGGGTCGCAAGGCGACGCCTTGAGCGAGTTCGCGAGCAAAATCTACGAACGCACCGCGCTCAGCACGATCTTGTTGACGCCCGCGCGCTACAGCGCGCGCGGCCGCGACAACCCGTTCTTCAACGGTCTCGACGACAAGGTCATCGAGCTCGGCCGCATTCGTGGCGCGATCGAAACCAAGGCGGACGACGGCGATATC
>NZ_LUUM01000153.1:0-1681 GCF_001644125.1 Methylosinus sp. R-45379 | reverse complement strand
GGTCCGGAGAACACACTGTAGGCCGCGCGGCCGTCGCCAAACGGATCGGCGAGTTCGTCGATGCACAGCGCTTTGACGCGTAGGAACAATTGGCGCGCGACCGATAGATCATCGGCCGCGGCGTCGTTGCGCAATTGGCGAGCCAGGGCGCGCACGCCGCGAAGCAGAAGATCGAGGAGCACCTCCAGGGCGCGATCTTCAGGCGCCGTAGCCGCAGCTTCCGGAAGCCGATCGGAGAGAATGTCGCCTAGGCGGCCCTCCGACAACTTCCTCAACGCGAGCAGCAAGGCCCTTTCGGTTGATCCGACAGCGTCGTCGTTGATGACAATTCGCTTGGCGACCTCGGCGGCGTCGGGGTAGGCCTCGGCGATGAGGAACAAGAGCGCTGCGCTGATTTCGGAACTGATGCTTGTGGCGCTGATCCTACTGGCGGGCTGCGCCCCGACCCGGGCAAGCCGCCGAGCTTGGTGCGCTGAGGCGGCGACGAAGGCCGCAGCGGCTCGGTTGTCGCGATCCGGCATCAAGGCGACGTAGATTTCATGGGTCGCGGCCAACCGGGTCAGCAGCGTCAAGGTCTCTGCGACCTCGGTGCCCTCGGGATCCGGCGACCTGGTTCGTAGACGGATTCGCGCGGCCACAACCGTCGCGAAGGCGTCGGTCAGGATTTGCGGCAGAGCCGCAAGATCAAGGCCCTCCAGCGGTGGGGCTCGTCGGATGAGGTCCACTGTTTCCGGGTCAAACATCGTCGGGCAGACCGTTGACCTTGGCGATCACCAGATTCGCAAACGTCTGCATCCACGGCCGCAGGTCGGGGACATGCATCGTCTCTGCGCGACGTCGACTGGTATCGCCGGGGGCGTAGCTGTCGAAATCCTTGAACAAGGCCATGCGTGGTTTGGCGGTGGCGTGCGACTTGTCCACGGTGATCGCGACCCGATAGCGCCGCGCTTCCTTCCAGGCGATCTCCTGAACCGCAGCATCGACATCCAGGTCTGGAAAGGACCTCAACTGTGTTTCTAAAAGTGCGCTGACCTCCTGGGCCAACTCGTTACTGCGCTCGCCTTGCTCCAGGCGCGCGATCCCCGGCCAGACGTCGTCGCGGATGGTGTCGCGCGGATTCTCAGTCGCCTTGTCCTCGAAGACGACTACCGCGGTGACCTCGCCAGCGTCGCTCAACTCCAGTTTAAGCCCATCGAAGCCCTTGTGGGCTTTGATTAGGTGCGGCGCCCGGATGGCGACGCCTCCGTCATTGTAGGCCGCAATCCAAGAAATCGCCTGGAACATCCATCCGTCGCGATGCCAGGGCTTTTCGTCAGGCTTGAGCGAGAGAAGGGCAATTGCGTCTTTCTTTGCTGCCTGGGTGACCTTGGCGGCCGACGCCCCCGTGCCGAGTAGGATCTTGCTGACGTGGCGGTATTGACCGACGGCAATCCGCGCAACCTGCTCGGCTAAAGCGTCCCGATCGACCACGACCCACTCCGAACCTTCGCAGAGGTTCGGTGCGATCACCTTTTGAAGCGCCAACGTCACTCGATAACCATCATGCTAGAATAGGCCGTTAACCGCACCGGCGGCAGGCACGGATTGTACAGCAACGCTTCGGGCGCGGAAACTCCGGGCGGTCGCAAATCCTGGCCTAGATAAGCGGCTCGAAGTCACGAAACTTGGAAGGGATCGACGA
>NZ_LUUM01000152.1:0-1214 GCF_001644125.1 Methylosinus sp. R-45379 | reverse complement strand
CCCGCCACATCGAGCTCGATTCCCCGGCTCCGCTGCAATCCGGACGCCACGCTGTACGCCGTATTCGTCGGATCGGTCGTCGGCACATTGGTTCTGGTCAGCTGGTAGAGGGCGAGCGTGGCCTGGACACGGTCGTCGAAAGCCTTCTGCTTCACGCCCACCTCCCATTGTTGCGACGCGCTGGGCGGCAGTGGGGATCCGCTGGATGTCACAGAGGTCGTCGGCACGAAGCTGTTCGACCAATTGAAAAAGAAAGCCGTCTCGGGGATGGGCTCGAAGGTCAGACCAAAACGCGGCGAGAATTTTTGCGCGCGGTTGATGCTCCATGGCGTCAACGACAATTGATTGAGGCTGCTCGTCGTGATGGAATCATAGCGCAAGCCCGCGAGGAGACGCCAATGCGGAGCGAGGGTGACGAAGTCCTGAACATAGCCGGAGAAGTCACTGACGCGGGATCTCGTATTGGAGGAGAGCTTCGGCGCGCCGATGGCGACGTCGTAGACGGGATATAGGAGATTCAGAGTCGGCACGGTGACGGCGTAGCCGATCGTGTGATTGAGGCTCCAATAGGCTTCCCCGCCGACGAGCCAGTCATGCTGCAGCGGCCCCGTCGTGAATGTTCCCGACAGCTCGTTTTGCCAATCATAATCCTGAACCCAGGCGGGGCCGGACTGAACGGAGCGGGAGAGCGTATATCCGTTCGCCGCTACCGTCAGTCGCGAGAAGCGGTCTGTGCCGAGCGAATAATTCACATCGGACACATTCATGCCGACGCGGAGTTTCACGCCGGAGTCGAATCTGTGGGTCCACTCCAGGCTGACGCGCTCGGCGTCCTTGTGGGATTGGCTCTGATTGGGATCCATGTAGCTGAAGGAGAGGGGCAGCGCGAGCGTCTGCTGTGCGAGCGGGGCCTGATAGGCGCCATAGCTGAAGCCGCTGTTGAACCATTGTCCGCGCAGCAGCAGTTGGTCCTGCTCGGTCGCGCGCCACAATATGCTGGGATTGAGGCACACATTCTCCTGCTCGCCGAATTGCTTGATCGTGTGCGACCGGTCGATGGCGCCGTCGAGTCGAACCAGCAGCGAATGATCGCCCATGAGATCGCGATTCAGATCGAAGGTCGGCCGGACCAATCCATAGCTGCCGCTCGCGATGTCGACATGGAGGAAATTCGCGTCGAGGGGCGTCTTGGTGACGATGTTCACGATTCCGCC
>NZ_LUUM01000151.1:0-1267 GCF_001644125.1 Methylosinus sp. R-45379 | reverse complement strand
CTTGATGACGGTCCGTGACATGGCGATCATCGTGGCGTTTCTCACATTGGGACTCGGCTTGCCGATCATTTTGTCGGCGACCGTGTTCGTCTACGGCGTTTGCGCCTTGCCCGCCGTCGTCTGTCGGCGCTTCGGCTCGGGCTGGGAAGGCGTCGCGCTCTCCGCCGGGATCATGGCGACCGTCGCCATTGTCCCTGGATACGACGCTCAGAGGCGAGCAGAAGAGGTCTCGATACCCTTCAAGCGATTTGATTTTGCGCCCCCGGGGCTGATCGGGGTGACGTCCCTGGAGATTCGTCGCCGCTCCGCCGATCACGATCAGACATTCATGGATCAGGATGTCTGCGGTTACGAATGCCGCGCTCTGCTCACCTATGGTCGGGTCGAATGGGTGCGGGTCGTCATGGTCGATGGAGCCGCGGCCGGCTCGTTCTACAGGCTCGAGCGCGGAAAAAGCTGCGCCGCGCCTGGCGGCCCGATGTCGGAAACCGCGACTTGCGTCCTGCCGGCGCGAGACTCCGGAGAAGCGCCCGAGTTGACGATCCAATTCGACACCTTGTCGCTCCTTCCAGATGACGAGCCGAGCCCGCTGCGACTGGTGGTTCCAAGGACCACCAAAACCGTGACTGCGCATTGGCGGGAAGGCGGCGAAGCAACTGAAATCCTCCATCAAACGGAAGTCGGAGTCGATGTGGCCTCGGTCCCGGCGATCTGGGGTCCGATCATGGACGGTATGCACAGCGAAGGCCTCGATATCATGAGGCGTCGCATTGTCATCGATCAGATTTCGTTCAACGGGACCTTGGCGCGCCTCGGTCTTTCGCTCGAGCGGCCGGCGGGCGTGGCGGCGGTCGAAACCAAGCCTACGAGCGGGCAGGGCGTCAACGACTTGATGACCAGAGAGGCTCTCGCCGTTCTGAACCTGCCGCGGACCGAGACCTTCGATCCCCAACAGGCAAAGCCGATACACGATTGGCTCGAGCACGCGACCAATATGAAGGAGTGGACTCCACCCTCGATCGACTTCTTGCGCCGCATCGCGCGCGACCGGCGCATCCGGTCGCCCATGTCTTTCGATAGAATATTCGAGCGCAACCCCGTCGTCACGGCGGCGCTGATGCCGGACATGCTTCAAATGATCGCGACCGATGGGATAGGGCCGGATTACACAGCCGCCCGCCAGGCTGCTTACACATTCCCTCGATTGGCCCCCGCGTTTCTCGAGCCCTACGCCGACCAGATCGTCGCGCTGCTCGATCGGGGACCG
>NZ_LUUM01000150.1:0-1740 GCF_001644125.1 Methylosinus sp. R-45379 | reverse complement strand
GTTCGCGACGGAGCCTTGATGACTCCTGGAGGCCTGATCCGAAAATTGTTAGAGCTGACGGCGTCGGCGCGTCGCCACCATCCGAGCAACTGCATATGGGTGTACCGCAGCGCCGGCGCGTTCACGGCTGGTATTCGGCATCCACGTATGCTTGTCGATGCTTGGACGCGGCGGCATGGTATTGTCGACGACGACGGGCGTCCGCTGCAGCTTCTCTTCTCCCGACTCCGCAAGACCCATAAAGCACTGTGGTATCTTAAGACCGAAGGCCACATGGCCCGCTTTGCGGTCGGTCACACCCCCGAGGTTGCCGCCAGACATTACGCCGATGTGCCGGCACTCCGGCCGCTTCATCAAGCAACCGTTGCCGAGGCTTTGCAGGATGCCGTGTCGTCAGCTTTCGCGCCACTCGTCCTGACACCCGAACAGGGAGAGGTCTGGCGAGGACATCCGGCAACCATAGCGAACGTATCCTCCGGTAGCGATCCGGACGCACCGCTCGTTGAAGAGCAGGACGTCTGGTTGGCTAGTTGTGGCGGGTTCTATGCCGGCGTTCATGGCGAAGCCGGCGCTCCCTGTCCAGTCCCATTTTGGGGGTGCCTGGAGTGCTCGTGCGCGGTGATCACCGCGCGAAAACTCCCTGCTATCCTTTCGTTTCTGGCTTTCATCGAAGATCGGCGCCGCGGGCTTCCCGCTGGCGATTGGAGAACAAAGTTCGGACGTGCTCACGCGCGGATCGTCAATCAGATTCTTCCTTCGTTCAGCGATACGGTCATCGAAAATGCCCGCGAGTCGCAGGCAACGGACGAGAGTCCGATCTATCTGCCGCCGGAGTCTCTCCAATGAACTCAGCGGTCTCGCCTTCGCGGCTGGCGGCGTGTGTTCCAGATGATAGGCCGGTGCTGACAAGCTTGCCTCTTCGGCCCGGGTTCGTCCGGGAGCACCTCTCTCGCTATTGTGATGCGAGCTGGGATCTCAGTCCCGCCGTGTTCCGGGAGAATGCGCGACGATGCCATGTGACGGTGCATTTCGACAGTGTATCGAATGCGGGGGTCGCGCAAGCTCTTCGGGAGTATCTGTATGCGCGGCTGAACGTTGATTTGCCCGGCTATCGCCCACGTTTGCCACCTGCCAGTGTCCGCCAAGCATTCAACCGCGCTCGCCGCTTCTTTGAGTTCGTCCATGCCGAGTTCGGCGTTTGCGACGTGGCCCGCGTTACCCAGGGTTGTCTCGACCGCTATGCGAAGTTACTCCTCGATGGTCCTCGACAGCGCATTGTCGCCGCTCAGCTTCTCGAAATAGTCTTCGATCTCTATGCGTACCGAGCTCATCTTCCGATCACTCGCCTGCGACTGGAGCCATGGCCCGGCCGGACACGGTCCCAGGTGGCCGGATATCGTTTTACCCACGGAGAGAACCGTACGCCTCGCATGCCCGAAGAGATAATCGCACCGTTGCTCAAGTGGTCACTGAAGTACGTTACCGTGTTCGCATCCGATATTTTTGCGGCCCGCGTTGAACTCACCCGGCTCGAGCGACGGCAGTCTGCGTTGATTGCGGACGATTTGCGGCTCACGCTGGACGAACGTCGTTCACGTCGGCGTGCCCGACTCTCGGCCTATCTCGAGGAGCGCCGACTCCAAGGGCGGGGCGTGCCGATCTGGACGACCGCGCATAACGGGGTTTGGCGCACGGATGCCGTGAACGGCGAACTGACGCCCCCAATCAACTGGTTGTTAC
>NZ_LUUM01000149.1:0-2536 GCF_001644125.1 Methylosinus sp. R-45379 | reverse complement strand
GCGTTGCGGGAACCGCCGGCCGCCCCGGTCGCCCATGGCGCCGACTCGTAATCGGGTCGAGACCTCTGGGTGGAGGGCTCCGTAGGCTTGACCACGGTTCCGTTTCTATCGATCACTGGCGGCCGCCATGTGGCGTTCCCTTCCCCATAGGCCGCGTAGGGGTCGTAGAAAGGATGCCGGACGGCTGGGGCAGGAGGGGTGTCGTAGTCGCCAGGGGCGCGGACGTTGCCCGACGAACACGCCGCGAGCGGGAGGGAGAAGCAAATCAGAAAGAGGAAGAGATGTCGCATGATGGTCTCCTGTGCGAAACCACCATGCGATAAGGCTGCGCGAATATCGCCGCGCTATTTGAATGGTATCACGTCTTGAGTGCTCGCCACAGAGCGGCGACTCGTGGCCCCAGAGCGTCTGGGCGGCAAAGGATATCGCCCTTCGACCACGCATCGAACATCTGATACATGACCGCCTTCAGCTCGGCATATTCCGGGCGGCTCGCTTTGCCTTGTTCCGACGCGTTGAGCAGCGTCAAAAGTGTTTCTTCTATACCACTTAGGAAGTTCTCCGTTCTCGACAGCTTCCTGCGGTGCTCCTCCCCATGGCGCTCTGCAATCGCCAGGGACTCCCGCAGGGTTTCGACGTCTACAGCGAGCTGAGCATTGCGCTTCCGCTCATTGTTGAGGACGTCCATCCAGGCGTTGAAATCTTTGATATGGATCGAACGCCAGCCGGCGCGATACTCGGCGTCCTGCTGGGCGTTGAGATTGCGCAGGGCCGCCTGCTCACCTTCGTAGTAGCCGGTGTCTTCGCCCTCGCGATAGCCGTCGGACTTGCCGCTCGAATAGCCGCTCGAGCGACCCACCGCATACCAAAGCATACCGTTTCCAGAGCCAGGTTCGTCGTCGTCGCGCATCTCAGCCGTCCTTATTATGATCTCCGACGTCCGTTTGGGCGTTCAGGGTCGAGTCGACGCTTCCGCTCTTCTCCGACTCGCTATCTCGCGGGCCCGTTATTCCCTTCCGTGGAGAGGCGATAGAGCGAGTGGCCGAAGACCTTACACCATCGCCGCGTTTTTGTCTTGACGGACCAGAAAGCTGCCCCCGAGCGTATTCTTCGATCGTCTCGACCGTTCCTCGCGCTCCCGTCCAAGCAGCCGCCTTGCTGAACTCGTCCATGTCGACACGGTTCGCCGGCGAGAAGCCGAGCATCTTGGGAACATGGTGCGGGATGAGCGAAATCAGTCCGAAGGCTTTGATCGCGACCACGATATGCAGCAAAACGAAAATCGCCAGGAGCACAACGAGCCCGATCAGATTGGTGACGAACCAGCCCTTTTCGAGAACAAAATGCACGGCGACTCCGAAGCTTATGCGAATGAGCCATGAGACCGACGAGAACACGAAATAGCCGGCGAAGAGGCCGAGGAGCATAAGGACCGGCCGGAATAGCACGTTGAAGAGCAGCTCATAAACCTGGATGGCGCGGCCATGCAGGCCCTCGCCTTCGAACGTCATATGGGCGACCATCATGAGTGGCACCGCGATGACCGCCTCGATCACCAGGATCAGATAGCCGGTCACGCCCGCGATCCACATCACCCAGGGGATCATCGGGAGGACATAGGCGATCATAATCCCGGGAATGAGAAGCGCCAGGAGACCGAAGAACAAGGGCGTCAAGAGCGCCTTGAAGACGTCGGAGAGTGTGGCGAGACCGGCGGCGGCGGCGGCCCCGGCGAAATTGCCGGTGAGCAGCGAGAAGGCCGCCGCTCCCGTCTGAACGGCCCCAGATGACGCGGCGATGGCGAGTCCGTAAGCGGTCAGCGCGGCGGTCATGAGATATTGGCCGAGCGTGATGAGCGAGCCGAAGGGGTCAGACCACTGGTTCGACGTCGGAGAGATGCTGTTCGCGATATAGTTCAAGAGCGGCTCGTTGAGATTGATCGAACGAAAAACGCGCTCGATCCAAGAGCCGCCTTCACGAGCCGCGGCGTTGCCGAATGTGTCGGCGTTGCCGGTCGGCGGGTTGGCGCCATCGGCGGTGTTCACATAGGTGCGCAGCTGCGCGAGGAAGTTGTCGCTGGCTTGAATGAGTGGCGCGAGATCTGTCTTGAGCGCATTGCTCCAGCCGCTGTAGCTCGGGCCGTTGACGATCGGCAGGTCGTTGAGCAGGGACAGTGTGCGGCCATTCAGCTGAGCGAAGGTCAGATAATAGGACCCGGCGGACGCCCATCCGAGCGTCGACAGATCGGTCGTCGTATTGTTGATGAGACCGAGCTTTCCGGCGCGCGCGTCCTGCGGTTTGATGGCGTTCTGTAGCTGCTTCTGGACGTCGCTGGCCGCGGAAGTGAGCTGCTGTGTGTAATCGCGGGTCGCGTTCTGATAGGCGGCGAGCAGCGGGGTGAGCGCCGATGTCTGCTTCGTCTGCCAATAGCTCTTCGCGACGCTCTCGGCGACGGAACGAATATCCGACGTGATGATGTCCTGGAGAATGTCCTTCTGCTTGCCGGTCATGTCCGTATTGACGCCGGCGATCGGCT
>NZ_LUUM01000148.1:0-1101 GCF_001644125.1 Methylosinus sp. R-45379 | reverse complement strand
GTCAGGAACGCATAGGGAAACTCGTCGGCGTCGAACTCGGACGCCGCGAGCGTCGATACCGCTTCTTCGATCTCTACCGCGTTCATCCCGCGCCCTTGAACTGAAATGCCGATTGGACCGCCCATACCCGATCGGCCTCCTATGTGGAATGGAGGAGACGATCGAAACACCTCTCTTTTGACGGTCGCAGCTATCCGATGGTTGTCAATGGGTTTCGAAGTCCATCATGCCGAGATGAGGCTGTGTAAGTTGATCTTCCTTTTGGGCGTGCTGATCGGCCCAGCGACATTGTCCACCGCGAGGATGGCCGTCGGATCGACCTTCGCGGGGAGATCGAAAGCCGAGCGGAACAGCGTCCCGTATCGCCCAGCCAGTCCGATCTCATTGGCATGGTGCGCCGTGATAGCCGCGAGGTCGTGCACGGCGAGATCGCACAGGCCGATTCTCGCCATCGTATCGGTGTTCGAGGCCGCGCGGTCGAACCAGGCAACCGTCGCGGCGCCGAATATCCTGCCCAAAATTTCGCGGACCTCTGGCAAATGTTGGCGGTCGCGTCGGTCCCAAAGCTGAAAAACCGTGTAGAGGAAATCCTTGCCGTCGATTGCGACTTCCTCCAATGGCAGATCGATAGTGATTACGACGGGTAAGCCCTCTTTTCGCGTCGCGTAGCGCGCCGCGTCGTCGAAATAGGCGCAGGCGTAGGTCATCGGCTCCTGAGGCAATGCACGAATCGTCTCACGCACCTTCGATGGCGCGGCAGCAATCTGCGGGGTCAGCCGTCGGACTTCCTCGGGACTGGATCGCGTGTTACCCCAGAACGCCTTCGTGGCGAGCAGCCCGGTCTCCCAGATTGCCGCCTTGTCTGCCGCCGCCGTTGCGGGATCGAGCGTAATGCCGCGATAGAACGTAGCCATGTCTTTTCCTGAAGTGATGCCGACGGCATGGTTGGCTGCCAAGCTCACCGATCCTCAAAGTCGCATATTCCCGACGAGGAAAGCCCGCAGTGAAGGATAACGCCTAGGATTAATGCCGTAACGAACGAACCAAAGATCGGCGAAAGACCCCTTCCTTTCGCGCGTTGTTTTGCCTGTGTCCATCATG
>NZ_LUUM01000147.1:0-1594 GCF_001644125.1 Methylosinus sp. R-45379 | reverse complement strand
AAGTCGAGCATGGCTGGAACAATGACCTCGTGAGCGTCTTCCTGCAGATAGTGCCCCGCTTCCTCCAACCGGAGCACCTCGGCGTCCGGAAAATCCTTCAGCCAAAGCGTTTCGACCAAGTCCGGCGTAAACCCGATGTCTTTCATCGCCCAGACGATCATGACCGGCTTGCTCCGGAATCTCGACAAGCCTTGGTGGACATTATCGAGAAAGTCGGCGACTCGACCATCGGGCCCGCTCGGTATCTCGCGAGGGAAGACGAGGATCGCCGTTCGCGACGACCATGTGCGATGAGGTGCAAGATAGGCCGCGCGGGCCTGTGGGGTCATGCGAGCGCGTTTGGTGATCCCGGCTCGAACACCAGCAGACGAACGAAAGCATGGAGGCCCTTCACGAGGATTTCGCCGATGAGGGACGCTCGAAACAGGCGAAGCGGAATCGGCAAAGTCGTCTTCGAAGGCGGGCGATGGGCGAATGTGTTCATAATGACTAGAGTTTGCACGCGCTCAGGATGCCGAGTCGCCCAATGCGAACCGATCGGTCCTCCCCAATCTTGAACGGCAAGCGTCGTGTCTCGAAGTTCCAGCGACTCCAAAAGGGCGTCGAGCCGTTCAGCATGACGCTCGATTTGATACGCGCTCGGGAGGTCTGGCTTGTCCGAGCGCCCAAAGCCGAGATGATCGGGGACAATGACCCGGTACCCGGACCGAACGAGCGTCGGAATGAAGTGGCGGTAGAGAAAGCCCCAAGTAGGGTTGCCATGAAGGAGACGACGGGACGGCCATCGCGCGGTCCCTCGTCAATGAAATGCATTCGGCCATCGGCCGTCTCGAACCATTGAGGCGAATATGGCCAGGCGCCAGAAAAAGTCCAATCGATGTCTTTTCCCATCACGTCACCTGCACGTTTGTCTTGGCCGGCGCCTCGATGAGTCTAGCCCAACGCCTGAGAATTCCGCCGACAACAGCGTCGCCGCGCATGGCGAAGACGAGTGCGAGCAAATGCTCCGTCATGAGTCCGCCACGGGGCGTAAAGGAGAATCGAATGCGAACGAGGGTGCGTGACGCATCGAGAGCTTCGACCTCGAAGTCGCCCCTCATCGCTTTGAGCGGAAGCGGGTAGCGCGGGGCAGTGGTGTCTACATCGAATGCGTAAGCTCTTCCGGGTTCCCATCTCGTGCAGGTTTCCAGCCAGCACGCGCCACTATCGTCCTCGCACTCCCGGACCATGCCGAGGCCTTCGCCCGAGACAATTTGCGAGCTGTGCAGAGTGTCGGCAACTTCGGCGTAGCGCGCCACATCGGACACGACATTCCACGCGCGATCGATACTCCCCTGGACAACGCGCTCGAGGGCGAAGCCCCCAATTCCGTTTACGAAAATGGATCGTCGAATGCCCAGGAGCTGCAACTCCACAAAAACGAGAACGACGGCGGCCTGAGCGAACACGATCTCTGCATTCGGCACATGCCGGATCGTAGGAAGCGCCACGCTCCCGATCACCCAGAGGAAATCAAGCGCAGTCGCGAGGACGACGCCTGGCGATGCAACCCGATGAATTCTAGAAAGTCCGGCAAGCGCCAATCCGTAAAGGA
>NZ_LUUM01000146.1:0-44833 GCF_001644125.1 Methylosinus sp. R-45379 | reverse complement strand
GCTCGTTTCGTTTCAGGCGGAGAGAAGATTATTCCTCGATCGTCACGCCTGCCGGCTGCGGCCGCCTTCGTTTCCCCCGAAACGAAGGCGGCCGACTGGCGCTGGCTTTAAGGAGGCCACTCCAACCAACGCCAGCCGGCCAACCCCACGGACCCAGGAGATGCGGCGGACCTGAGCACTCCGCAGGGTATTCGAAGTTGTCTGCCGATACGCATCCAACGCAAAAGCACGCCTTGGGTTCTTTATTCTTCTTAGCCCCCGACGCTGCCTGACGCGCACCACGTTTTGGCATGGCTGAGGTTAGCTCAGCTGCATAAAAATGCAACCATCTGGCAAGATTTTCTACAAGTTTCGAAATACGCAGCTGAAAACAGCCCCTTACGAAAGAACCCCCATGTCGCTGAACCGTCACCAGGCGACGCCCGAGCGGAGTTTTCCACGACGCCTTTGCTCGGGATCGAGCTTTGTGGCAAACCCACCCGGCCGGGGGCCTTCCAATGCCGGGCCATCCGCCGCCAAGCAAGAGCGCCGTCAGCGGCGCGGGAGGAAAATCGATGAAGCTTCGAGGTCTCGGATTGGCGCTGGCCGGCGCGGCGGCGTTGGCGCTCGCCGCCTGCAACGGCGTCCGCGAGCCCAATGACGCCGTCGGCGCCAAGGTGCTGCGCAATCTGCTCTCCAAGCAGGGCGTCAGCGGCAAGCTGATCTCTTTCAAGAAGATCGACGGACGGGCGCTGAAGACGCCGAACGCCGAAGCCTATGAGCTGTGGTACGAGGCCGAGGTGCAGTTCCCGGACGCCTATGAGGCCGATTGCTCGGACCGCAGCCGCTGCGCCTATCTCGGCCTCACTCAGAGCCAGAGCTTCCAGAAGGGCGAGGTGCTGAAGGCCGAGGGCACGCTGCATTTCGTGCGCGCCGACAAGGGCTGGGTCGCCGAGGACCAGAGCGCCTATTGAGCCGTCCGCGAGAGCGGCGGCGCGACCACGAGGAGAACCGCCCCTCATGATGGCCCGTCCGCTCGTCGTCATCCCCGCCCGAATGGGCTCCTCCCGCCTGCCGGGCAAGGCGCTGGCGCCGATCGCCGGCCGGCCGATGATCCTCCATGTCCTGGAGAAGGCGCTCGCCGCCGCCATCGGCCCGGTCGCGGTAGCGACGGACTCGGAGGAGATCGCACGCGTCGTCTCCGCGGCCGGCGGGCGCGCGGCTCTGACGACAGGCGACCACGCCTGCGGCAGCGACCGCATCGGCGAGGCGCTGGCCGGACTCGATCCGGCGGGCGTGCATGACGTCATCGTCAATCTGCAGGGCGACCAGCCGGACATTGATCCAGAGGCGCTGGCGACCGCTCTGGAGCCGCTGGCGGAGCCTTCGGTCGATATCGCCACGCTCGCGGCCCCGGCTGCGGCAGGCGAGCGCGACGACCCCAATGTCGTTAAGCTGATTGGCGCCGAGATCGCGCCGCGGCGGATGCGCGCGCTCTATTTCACCCGCGCCCCGGCGCCGCATGGCGAGGGGCCGGACTATCATCATATCGGCGTCTACGCTTTTCGCCGGGCGGCGCTGGCGCGCTTCATCGGCCTGCCGCCATCCCCGCTCGAGCTGCGCGAGCGGCTGGAGCAGCTTCGGGCGCTCGAGGCCGGCATGCGGATCGACGCCATGATTCTGGACAAAGCCGCCCGTGGGGTGGATACCAGCGCCGATCTGCAACGACTGCGCGAGGCGCAGGACAAAGACGAACGGAGCCGTCGATGAGCGAGCGGCCGAAAATCGCCTATCAGGGCGAGCCCGGCGCCAATTCGGACATCGCCTGCCGGGACGCCTATCCCGATTGCGAGCCCCTGCCCTGCGCCAGCTTCGAGGACGCTTTCGCGGCAGTGACCGAAGGCGTCGCGGCGCTGGGCATGATCCCGATCGAGAATTCGATCGCCGGGCGCGTGGCGGATATCCATCATTTCCTGCCCAACGCCGGGCTCTACATCATCGGCGAATATTTTCTGCCGATCCATTTTCAGCTGATGGCGCCGCGCGGCGCGACGCGCGAGACGTTGCGCGGCGTCTACAGCCATGTGCATGCGCTCGGCCAGTGCCGCAGGATCATTCGCGAGCTCGGCCTCACCGCCCATACGGCGGGCGACACGGCCGGCGCCGCGCGTGAGGTGGCGGAGTGGAAGGACAAGAGCAAAGCCGCTCTCGCGCCGCGCCTCGCCGCGGACATATATGGGCTCGACATTCTCGCCGAGAATGTCGAGGACGCCGCGCATAACACGACGCGCTTCGTCATTCTGTCCAAGACGTCGAAATGGGCGGCGCCGGGCAATGGCCCGACGATGACCAGCTTCGTCTTCCGCGTGCGCAATGTGCCCGCGGCGCTCTACAAGGCGCTCGGCGGCTTCGCCACCAATGGCGTGAACATGACCAAGCTCGAGAGCTATATGGTCGACGGCGAGTTCGCGGCGACGCGCTTCCTCGCCGATGTCGACGGCCATCCCGAGGAGCCGCCGCTCGCCCGCGCGCTCGACGAGCTGCGCTTCTTCTCCAAGGAGCTGGAGATCATCGGCGTCTATCCGGCGCATCGCTTCCGCCTGGAGAACAAGCGCAGCTTCGAATATGGCGATTAGCGACGCGCAACGTTCGCCGCCGCACGCGGGGAGAGGGAGCGATCGCACGGCTCGATCATCGAGGAAACCGTAGGACAGCAGGACATTTCAGACGGGAGAAGCCCCATGGCCGCAGCCTATGACAATGACAATGTGTTCGCCAAAATCCTGCGCGGGGAGATCCCTGCGCATAAGGTCTATGAGGATGATGTGGCGCTCGCGATCATGGACATCATGCCGCGCGCAGAGGGCCATGTGCTGGTGATCCCCAAGGTTCCGGCGCGCAATCTCCTGGACATCGACCCGGCCGCGCTCGTAGCGCTCATTCCCCGCGTTCAGCATGTCGCCAAGGCGGCCAAGGACGCCTTCGGCGCCGATGGCCTCACCTTGCAGCAGTTCAATGAGAGCGCCGGCGGACAGGTGATCTTCCACCTGCATTTCCACATTCTGCCGCGCTTCGAAGGCGTCGCGCTGCGCCCGCCGGGAACCATGGGCGACGGCGAGAAGCTGAAGGCGCAGGCGGAGAAGATCAGAGCCGCGCTCGGCCCGTTTCCGGGCTGAGCCGCGTTACCCGAGAACCAGAGCGGCGAAGCGCCGGCTCGCCGCGTGGGCGAAGCGCTCGACCGGCGCGAAGAGCATGGCCGCGACGATCGAGAGCAGGATCGTCGCCGCCGAGATCGCCAGAGCGAGCGGCAGAGTGAGCCTATCGCCGACGAGCGTGATCGCCGCGGAGGTCGCCGTCGCGATCACCACATAATGGATAAGATAGAGCGGGAAGGAGATTTTCGCGAGAAAGCGCGAGATGGCGCTTTCGCCGAGGAAGTCCGAGAGACCGCGCCAGCGCAGCGCCAGAGCGACGATCGCCACGGCGAGAATTACATGAACATGGGGGACGGCGCCCGCCGTCATCGTCCAAGAGGCGAGCGCATAGAGCGTCGCGGCCGCAATTATTTTCGCCGGCGTTGAATCGAGAAGAGAGAGCCGCCCCGGCGCCGGCGTAGTGAGCGCGCCGGTGAGCTTCGCCTTGCCGATCAGCGCGCCGAAGAGAAAAGCCGCGAGATAGGGAAACAGCAGCATCAAAAATGACGCGCCGATGGCGATGGAGCGCTCGGGCCGCTTCATCGCCGGATAGCAGGCGAGCAGCAGGAACAGCGCCAGCGAGCCGACCATCTCCCAAGGCATGGTCCACAGAAATGGCAGCGCCGGCCCCCATTCGGAGGGCTTCGTATAGACGTTGCAGAGCGCCCATTTCAGCGCCTGCGCGAAGCTCAGCCCAGTCTCGCCGGCGATGGCGGAAAGCCCCGGCGCGAATTGCGCGGCCTCGCCGAGCCGCGCCAAGCCGAGGCGCTCCGCGACGAGGAGGAGCAGAACCGTCGCGACGATCGGCGTCGTCAGGCGGATGTAGCGGCGCAGCGCCGCCGAGAGAATATACTCGCCGCCGCCGCCCGAGAAGAAAGGCGCGCTGAGCGCAGCGCCGGAGACCACGAAGAAGACGCTGACGTCGAGCGAGCCGTCGATGAGCCCCGCTGTCCAGCCATTGCGCAATATGGGGAAATTCTCGCCGAAGCTCTGCCAGATCGAATGAAAGAGCAGAACGGAGAAAGCCGCCCAGCCGCGCAACCCATCGAGCTCGCGCAGGCGCAGATGCATCGATTGCGCGCGAGAGGGCGCGAATGCGCGACAGGCGAGACTGTCGCCGGCGCCCTCGAGAATATCCGACATAGACTCATTCCAACGCTGTGCATCTTTCGGCAGGTTAGAGACGGCCCCTCGCGCCAGCAATAACTTTGCCATTTCGTGTAATGTTTTACTTAAATGTGTTTAACAGCGCGGACGTGGCGACGATGCGGCGACGTTTCAGGCGCGGCCGAAGAGCTTGCGCAACTCTGTCTTGGCCTTCTCCAATATGCGCCGGCGCTCCGCCGGCAGGCCCCGGCCGGCGCGATTGATGTAGAAATTCAGCATGGACATCGCGGAGCGGAAAGGCGCGCTCTTGCGACGCTCGCTTTTTTCCGCCGAGCGCCTCAGCGAGCGCGCTATGGCGCGGGGATCGCCCTGCGTGAAGACATCCGGCTCGAGGTCCAGCGCATTGCTCTTGCGCCCGACCTCGGCCGACCAATAGGCGGATTTGCTTTTCTCGCCGCTCAGGCGGCGCGCGCGCTCTGGCAATGGTGGCCGCCGGGCTGGGAGACGCCGCGCAGCGTCGCGCCACTGAGGCCAGCGTCGCGGTCCATTGCGAGATCGGCGAGAGAAACGATGCCGACGAGGCGCTTGCCGCGATCGAGCACTGGCAGCCGACGCAGCTGCTGCTCGGCCATGTTCTGCGCCACGTCCTCGACGTCGTGATCTTCATAGCAATAGCGAACGTCTCTGGTCATTACGTCGCGAATCTTCGTCGCCGCGCCCTTGCCGGCGGCGACGGCGCGCAAGGCGATGTCACGATCGCTGACCATGCCGACGAGACGATCGTGCTCACCGACCGGCAAAAGGCCGATGTCGAGATCGGCCATGCGTTTGGCGGCGTCGCAGATCGTCTGATCGGGCTCGACGAGACAGACCTCGCGAGTCATGATGTCCTTGATCTTCATCGTTCGCCTCCGTGTTTTCCCGAGGAAAAGTGGGTTTACCCGAGGAAACTTGTGGGGCTGGCGAAGGTTCCGCGCTTTTCAGCGCGCGAGCACCGCGACCGCGAGGCCGCCCGCGAGCGCCAGCACAGAAGCGGCGGCGACGCGAAAGCCGAGGCCGGCGCCCCCGATCCACCATGTCAGCGCCGCTTTGGAGAGCGTGTTGACGGCGACAGCGAGGCCGATCGACGCCGCAGCGACATCGAGCGTGAGCGTCGCGCGATCGAGCCGCGCGACGGACAAAGTTATGGCGTCGACATCGACGACGCCCGAGATCGCCGCGACGGCCAACGCGCCGGCCCCGCCCGCCACTCGGGTGGCGAGACGCGCCAGTATCGCGATCACGGTGAGCAGCGCGCCGAATTCGAGCACCGCGCCGAGATCGAGAGGGTTCTTCGGCGCGTGACCGCCATCGGTCGAAACGGCGGCGGCGCGGCGCATGAAGAAAAGCGCAAAGGCGAGCATGACGGCGCCGCCTGCCGCGAAAGGCGGCGCGAGAACGCCGAGGAGCTCGACGTCGATCAGCGCGACGACAGCCAGCACGCGGAGCGCCATTGTGGCGTTGGCGAATAGCGCGCCAGCCGCGAAGAGCGGCGCGCCCTCGCTCTGCTCGCGCGAGAGGCGCGCCATCGTCATCGTCGCGGCGGTGGAGGAGACGAGTCCACCGGCGATTCCCGTCAGCGCCACGCCGCCAACGCCGCCCGCCGCCTTCATGGCCACATAGCCGAGGAAGTTGATGACCGCTATCAGCACGGTCAGCAGCCAGATCTCATGCGGATTGACCGTGTTCCAGGGATCGACGGCGCGGTCCGGCAGCAGCGGCAGCAGAATGACCGTCATCGCGGCCAGCGTCAGGCCGGAGCGCAACTCCACCCAGCTCAGGCGCCGCAGCCAGCCATGGCTCGCGGATTTCAGCGCTAGCAATCCCGCCGTGGCGACGCCCGCCGCGGCCGCGGCCTCGACATCGCCGACGACGGCGAAAGCGCCGAGCGCGAAAGCCAGCATTGCGGCGACCACTGTGGTCGCGCCGAAGGTCTCGTCATGGACGATCTCGCGATAACGAAACAGGACGATCGCGCCTGCGAAAGCCACGAAGGCGAGGCCGAGCGAGACGGCGCCGCCTATGCCGGTCTGATTGGAGATGGCGCCCCAGACGGCGCCGAGCAGCGCCGCCAGCGCATGGGTGCGAAAGCCAGCGGCGCGCTCGCCCTCCTCATCCTCGCGCGCCTGCCAGCCGCGCTCGAGGCCGATCAAAAGGCCGATCGCCAGCGCCACCGTCAGGCGGCGGAACAATTCGGTCGTCTCCATGCGCCGGCCTTCCCGAATAGCAGAACTTCGAAACTATAGCCGCGCGCCGGCGAACATGCGCAACGCCGCCGGCGAGACGCCTTGTCGCAGATCGAAATAGCCGGCCCAAGGATCGGCGCGCAGCGCGGCGAGGCGGCGCTCGACCTTGTCGAGGCAATAAAAATCGGCGCGCTCTATGCGGCCGAGCTCGTCCCAGGAAACGGGCGTCGCCACGGACGGCGCCTCCCGCGCGCGCGGCGAGAAAGGCGCGACCGCGCTCGCGCCGCGATCATTGCGCCGATAGTCGATATAGATGCGGCCATGGCGCCGCGCCTTGGTCGCCATTGCGGTGAAGCGGGCCGGATCATCCGCCGCGAGACGGCTGGCGACGCCTCTGGCGAAACCAGTGAAGGTCGGCCAGTCGAGCGCGTCATCCAGCGGCGCGACGACATGCAGCCCCTTGCCGCCGGTGAGCAGCGCGAAGCTCGCGAGCCCCGCCGCCTCCAGCAAAGCGCGGAAATCGCGCGCGGCGCGCTTCACCTCCTCGAAGGTTACGGAAGGATCGGGATCGAGATCGAAGACGAGACGATCGGGACTCTCCAGCGCATCGAAGCGCACGCCCCAAATATGCAGCTCCAGCGCATCCATCTGCGCCGCGCCTTCGAGGCCGGAGAGATCGTCGAGGAAGAGAAATTCTTCCCGTTCGCCGTCGCTCCCGGCTATGGGCGCGGCTTTGAGTCCCGCGGGCAGGCCGCGCCGATGATGGCGCTGGAAGAAGCAGCCATGCGCCGCGCCATTGGGACAGCGCAGCAGCGACAGCGGCCGCCCGGTGATATGCGGCAGAGCGAAAGGCGCGACGCGGCGCCAATAATCGACCAGCCTCTGCTTGGTGACATGCAGGGCGGCCGGATAGAGCGGCTTGTCGGGATTGGTGAGGCGGATCATCGCGGGCCTCGCTTCGGCTCGCGGGGCGATGGATCGAAGGCAGGAGGGCTCACCTCTATCGCCGGCTTGTCCTCGCGCAGGCCGATAAAAGTCGGATGGCGCAGCAGCCCCTCCTTGGTGCGCTCCGTGTAATCGATCTCGACGACGAGCCGCGGCGCCACATAGCGCGCATGACGCGCGATCTCCGCCGGCACGGCGGCGAAGGGCGAGGTCTTGCATGCATGCGCGCGCAGAGCGGCGCCGATCTGCGCGAGATCGCGATCGGAAAAGCCGGCGCCGACGCGGCCGCGATAGAGCAATTCCCCATCGACGAATTCGCCGAGCAGCAGAGAGGCGAAGTCGCGGCCCTTCTTCGTCGAAGGACGATAGCCGCCGACGACGAACTCATCGCGGCCCAGGCATTTGACCTTGATCCAGGCGCGCGTGCGCCGCGACAGATAGGGACGATCGACGCGTTTGGAGACGACGCCCTCGAGCCACAAGCGTCGGCATTCGGCGAGAAAGCGCGCGCCGGCGCCGATCACATGGCCGCTGTAGCGTATCGCCGCCGGCGGCTCGGCGAGCAGCGCGGCGAGACGATTCTTGCGTTCGAGCAACGGCTCGTTGGAAACATCCTCGCCATCGAGCTCCAGCAGATCGAAGGCGTAGAAGACGAGCGCGCGCGGGCGCTTCTCCAGCATCTTCTGCAGCAGGCCAAAATCGCTGCGGCCGCTCTCCTCCAGCGCGACGATCTCGCCATCGATGAGCGCGCTTTTCATCGGCAATTGCGCGGCGGCTTCCGCTATGCCGGGGAATTTCTCAGTCCAATCGAGGCCGGAGCGCGTGTAGACGCGGCACTTGCCGCCCGCCGTCGCGACGAGCGCACGATAGCCGTCGAATTTGATCTCATGCAGCCAGTCCTCGCCGGCGGGCGGCTCGGCGGCCTGCGTCGCGAGCTGCGGCGCGCGGAATTTCGGCAGGCGCGGCGCATGGGTTTCGCCATCGGCGATCTCCGCGAAGCTGCGGCCCGTCGTGACGCTGCGCGTCCATTCGCGCGCCGGATCAAGATCGGCGTCAGCCTGCCCATCCTTCATTTTGACGAGCAGCCAATTTTCTTTCGGCTCCTTGCCCCGGCGCGGCATGCGCAGCAGCGCGAAGCCGCCCCTCAGCCGCTCGCCTTCCAGCGTGAACTCGAGACGTCCGTCGGCGAGGCCGCGATGCGGATCGCCCTTGGGCGTCCAGCGGCCGCGGTCCCACAGCATCACCTCGCCGCCGCCATATTGGCCTTTGGGGATGGCTCCCTCGAAGCTTCCATAATCGAGCGGATGATCCTCCGTGCGCACGGCGAGACGCTTCTCGCTCGGGTCGAGGCTGGGGCCGCGCGTGACGGCCCAGCTCTTCAGCACGCCATCCAGCTCGAGGCGCAGATCGAAATGCAGCCGACGCGCGCGATGCTTCTGCACGACATAGGCGCCATGCCCTTGCGCGCGCGCGGCGCCTTCCGGCTCGGCGGTGCGGTGAAAATCGCGCTTGTCGCGATAGGCGGAGAGCCGCTCGTCCTTCGCTGCGAGCGGTCTTGCGGCGCGATGAGCCGATGACGAGCGCGCGGATGGACCCAATTTGCGCTCCTCTCGCGGTCACGCGCGCTTCTTGACCGGCCCAGTCTTCGCCGCAGCCTTGGCCGACGCCGTCTTCGCCGCGCTCGCCTTTTTCGCCGGCTCCGCGGCGCGCGCCTTGCCGTGCGCGGGCCGCGGCGCGCTCTCGCCGACGCTGCGCTTCAACGCCTCGATGAGATCGATCACCTTGCCGGGACCGCGACGCTCCTCCTCGCCCGTGGTGACGATCGCCTGTCCTTCGCGCTTGCGCTCGACGAGATCGCGCAGCGCCTCGGCGTAGGAATCCTTGAACGCCTTGGGATCGAAAGGCGCGCTCTTGCGCTCGATCAGCTCGGTCGCCAGCGCCACCATCTCGGCGTCGCTGTCGCCTTCGCCGATCTCGGCGAAATAAGGCTCATAGGAGCGCAGCTCATTGGCGTAGCGCAAGGTCTCGACGAGCAGCCCCTTGCCGAGCGGCGTCACCGCGACAATGCTCTCGCGCCCGCGCATGGTGAGCCGACCGATGCCGATCTTGCCGGCGCGGCGCAACGCCTCGCGGATCACTGCATAGCCTTCGGTCGAGACGTCGCCCTCCGGCGCGAGATAATAGGGCCGGTCGAAATAGCGCGGATCGATCTCCTCGCGCCCGACGAATTGCACCAGCTCGATCGCTTTGCCGCTGTCGAGCTTGATCTCGTCCAGCTCGTCCGGCTCCAGCACGACATAGGAATCGTCGCCGATCTCGAAGCCTTTGACGATATCGGCGGAGTCGATCGGACCGACGCCGGGCGCGACCTTCTCATAGCGCACGCGCTTGCCCGAGGGCTTGTGGATCTGATGCAGCGTCGTCGCCTGGGCGCTCGACGTCGCCGCATAGAGCTCGACGCCGATGGAGACGAGCGAAAGCCGCAGATAGCCTTGCCAATAAGCGCGCGCGCGTGGAGCCATGAGGTGAGACCCTTTGCTGTTCGCGCTTTATCTAGCGCCGCGGCGCGCGCGGACGATGGCGGCGTTGAGCTCGCCGCCATAGATGAAGATGACGCCCGAGAAATAGAGGAAGACGAGCGCGATCATCGCCGAGGCGAGGCCCGCATAGGTCAGCGCATAGCGCTCCGAGAAGGCCGCGAGATAGCGGCCGAAGGCGGCGCCGGCGACGAGCCACAGCAGGAGCGTCGCCAGCACGCCGGGGAGAATATCCAGAAAGCGCCGCCGTCCCGCCGGCAGCCAGGCGTGAATGGCGAAGAGCGTGAGCGCCAGAATGAGCGTCGCGACGCCATAGCGCGCCAGAGTGACCATCTGCTCGAAGGGCGCGAACCAATCGAGATAGCGCGCCGCGGCGTCGGTGATGAGCGGTCCGAGCACGACGAGAACGGAAAGCGCCAGCAGGCCCGCCGCGCTGCCGACCACATAGAAGATCGACTCGAGCCGCAGCAGCCACCAGCTGCGCGTCTCCTGCGCCTCATAGGCGCGATTGAGGCCGATACGCAGGCTCTCGAGGCCGCTGGAGGCGAAATAGACGGCAAAGAGCGCGCCGAAGGTGAGATTGCCGCCCTGGGGCTCCGTCGCGACGCGCTTGATCTCGCGCGCGATCGGCTCCGCAACCTCGGGAGGCCAGGCGTCGAGCAGCAGACGCCCCGCCTCGTCGGCGAGGCTCTTGGAGCCCATGAGGCCGGCGAAGGCCGTCACCACGATGAGGAAGGGAAACAGCGACATCAATGTCGAGAGCGCGATATGGCTCGCTATGGCGAAGCCGTCGCGATCGACGAAATGCAGGAAGGCGTCCAGCGGGACGCGCAGCGGCGCGGGAAGGCGCTCCGCCCGTGGCGCGAGCGGCCCGAGGGCGCGCTGGAAAACGGCTTTCTCGACTTCGTCCACGGCGCCGGCTCCCCGCGCTCATCGCCCGAGGGAATATAGCGCCGCGCGCAATCCGTAGGACAGCAACTTTCGCCGCCGCGGGACGTTGACGCGAGAAGCGGCGGCGACGCTCCGCGCCGCCGCCGCCGACTCCCTCAGACGCCGCGCCGGAGCACGCCGCCGACGAGGGCGATGATGAAGAGCACGACCGCCACCCAGAACAATATGCGCGCGGCGTCGATCGCCGTGCCGGCGACGCCGCCGAAGCCGAAGAAGGCCGCGATCAGCGCGACCACCAGAAAGACGACGGCCCAGCGCAGAAGATCACTCATTTCTTTCTCCCGAAACCGAGGATGATGAGTGATAACGCCGGCGCGCCGATCCGGTTTCCCGCCGAAAGGAGGCGCAGATGAGTCTCGGACAGAGAACGCAGCCTCGCCCCCGGCCCGGCGAGGAGCGCAGCTTCATCCTGAATTTCGGCCCGGTTCATCCGGCCGCGCATGGCGTGCTGCGGCTGGTGCTGGAGCTCGACGGCGAAGTCGTCGTCCACGCCGATCCGCATATCGGCTTTCTGCATCGCGGCACGGAAAAGCTCATAGAGGACAAGAGCTATCTGCAGGCCCTGCCCTATTTCGACCGGCTCGATTATGTCGCGCCGATCAATCAGGAGCACGCTTTCTGCCTCGCCGCCGAGCGCCTGCTCGGCCTCGCCGTCCCGCGGCGCGCCCAGCTCGTGCGCGTGCTCTATTGCGAGATCGGACGGCTGCTCTCGCATCTCCTCAACATCACCAGCTGGGCCTCGGATTGCGGCGCGCTGACGCCCAATCTCTGGGGCTTCGAGGAGCGCGAGAAGCTGATGGTCTTCTACGAGCGCGCCTCGGGCGCGCGCATGCACGCCAATTATTTCCGCTTCGGCGGCGTGCATCAGGATCTGCCGCCGGCGCTCATCGACGACATAGAGGCCTTTTGCGATCCCTTCCTCGCGACCTGCGACGATCTCGAAGGATTGCTCACCGACAATCGCATCTTCAAGGCGCGCAATGTCGATATCGGCGCTGTGACGCTCGAGCAGGCCTGGGGACTCGGCTTTTCCGGCGTGTTCCTGCGCGCTTGCGGCGCGCCATGGGATTTGCGCAAGGCGCAGCCCTATGAATGCTACGAGGAGATGGATTTCGACATTCCGGTCGGACGCCACGGCGATTGCTACGACCGCTATTGCGTGCGCATGGAGGAAATGCGCCAGTCGGTCCGCATCATGCGGCAATGCGTCCAGAAGCTGCGCGCCGCGGACGGACAGGGCGCCGTCACCGTCCTCGATGGCAAGATCACGCCGCCGCGACGCGAGGCGATGAAGCGCTCGATGGAGGCGACGATCGAGCAGTTCAAGCTCTACAGCGAGGGAATCCACGTGCCCGCCGGCGAGGTCTATGCGGCGGTGGAGGCGCCCAAGGGCGAGTTCGGCGTCTATCTCGTCTCCCATGGGCTCAACAAGCCCTATCGCTGCAAGCTGCGCCCGCCCTCCTTCGCCCATCTCGCGGCGACCGACCGGCTCTCGACCGGCCATATGCTGGCCGATGTCGCCGCCATCATCGGCTCGCTCGACATCGTCTTCGGAGAAATCGACCGCTGAAGGAGGATGAAAATGCCGACCCTTTCGGAAAAGACGACCCTCGCAGAAAAAACCTGCACGCCCTGCCGCGGCGGCGTTCCGCCGCTCGGGCGCGCCGAGGCCGAGACGCTGCTCGCCGCGGCGCCGGACTGGACGCTGATGGACGAGGCGCGCCGCATCGAGCGCGGCTTTCGCTTCGGCAATTTCCGCGAGGCGGCCGAATTCGTGCGCCAGATCGGGGAATTGGCCGAGGCCGAAGGCCATCACCCGGATATCGCCTTCGGCTGGGGCTATGCGACGATCTCGTTGCAGACGAAGAAGATCGCCGGCCTGCACGAGAACGACGTCATCATGGCGACGAAGATCGACCGCATCTTCTCACGCCGGCAGGGATTGCCGGCCGGCCGTATGTGAGCGCAACATGTGACGTCCCCGCCTTTTCAAACGCCCTGCGCTCTTGTAGATATCGGAGCGAAGTCCCGGTAGCTCAGCAGGATAGAGCAACGGTTTCCTAAACCGTAGGTCAGGGGTTCGAATCCCTTCCGGGACGCCATGAGCGTCTCCCCCTCGCGGGGAAGCAAAAGCTCAAATGCCCTTTTTTTCAGCGAAAATCTTCGCCATCGCGCGAAAGCGTTCGAGGTTATGAGGAATGTATTCCTGGGTATAAAATTCGCGCATATAGCGCTGCAGATCGGGATTGTCATGAACGCGCATAAGGATCCACGCGTAAAAAAGCTCTTTTTCATCCCTGTCGGCATGGGGCCGGAATGCGGACAGATGATCGACGACCAAATTGCTCGCCCCCACGATCTCATGGGCGCGACGATCGCCAATCCAGATTTCTTCGTGCAGAAAGCTCTCCCACCGAACGTCGGGCTGCTTCTTGAACAAGCGCACCTGATGCTCGGTCGAGCTCTTGGCCATGCCGCGCAACGTCTCCGGCTCGTAATCGGCCGGAATTTCTCCGATCAGGTTGTGGCGCAGGATCTTGGCGGCGGCGGCGGCGTCGGGCGCCGACTCGAACGAGATCACATCGGCGTCGAGCGGAGCGAGAAGCTCATCCGCATCGATATGGAGCACCCAAGAACGAGTTGCGGCCTGCGTCACCCGGTTGCGCGCATGGGCGAAGCCATTCTCGAACAAATCGCTTCTGGGTTGAACGACGATCTCTGCCCTATCGCCATAGATATCGCGAATGATGTCGATCGTGCGATCGGTCGACCCCATGTCGAGAACATAAATTCGCTGAAAATACGGCGCGAGCCTCAATAAGCACTTTTCCAGGAAAAGCTCCTCATTGAAGACAATCAAGCAGACATCGATTTCTCCCAAATTTACGGTGGTTCTAACCATCTACCGAATGTCCTTCGTCCACTTGCGGAGGAGCGTGAGCCACAGAAGCGGCCACGGCTATCGGCGCCTGAATATCATGGCGCAAACGCGCTGAGAAGAGAACCCTCTCGGCGATGAGACTTCATCGAAGAGTCGGCAGCTTGCTGCAATGCAGCGAACAACCTCACGAAAAATGCCGCTCCTTCATCAAATCCACCTCGAGCCGAGCTTGGAACAGCGTGGTTTCGACGTCGTCGGTGAGCGGCAGGCGGAACTGACCCACGCCGGAAATCGCGCTGCGCGGATATTGATAGAGCAAGGAGCCGCTGTCGGCGTCGCCGCCGCTCGTCGCGGCGATGCGGGGCGCTGATTGCAGTCGGTCGAAGGACGCCTGCATCGCGTCGAATCGACGCAAAGAGTTCTCATGCGTCGCCGTTATATGGCTGAATATATGCTGGAGCCGATCATGCAGCGCCTGCGGGACGTCCGGCGACGGCACTTCCAAAGGCGATCTGTTCGGCTCGAGATCGAAGGGGCCGAACTCATATTCCGGCCGATCGGCGACGCGCAACCGCACCGAGCGCGTCTTCGCGCTGGGCGTGGCGAAAGCGGCGACCTCGCAGTCGAAGCCATGAAGCCCATTGTCGCCGAGCTTTTCGGCGATATCGTCGCGATAGAGATTCGCCTTGGTCCGCTGGACCACCTCGTCGTCGAGCAGGATTTCGAGCACGACCGGCCCTTCGCGCTTGGCGTCGCAAATCCAGCCGCGGACGCGCTTTTGCGTCACCTCATCGACGACGCCGGCGACGCTGCCGCCGAATTTCAGGCTATGCGCAGCGATATCCTTGTCGCGAAAGGTCCGAACGGCGATCTTGCGCCCCAGCCATTCGATCAATGTCATGCCGCCCTCCATAGCTTTCGGCGAATAATTACGGTTTTGCGCGCGACCGTCGAGCCCACGCGACGGCCATCAGAACTGCCGATAGACATGCTCCCCGTCCAGGAACTCGAAAATGCGGCCCGCGCAATCGGCCCAGGACGGCGCCGAGACGCCTTTCGACGGAATAGGCCCGCGTGCGAGCTGCTCGCGCAGGGCCGCGGCGAGCTGCGCGGATGAGCCGGCGGCGAAATATCGCGCATGCTCGCCGCCGAGCTCCTGGAAAACGGGAAGATCGCTGAGCAGCAGCGGCGAGCCGAAATGCGCCGCCTCATAGATCGGCAGGCCGAAGCCTTCCGCGATCGAGGCGACGATGGTCGCCGAAGCGCTCTGATAGAGCCGCGCCATATCCGCCTCCGGCACGAAGCCGAGATAGAAGAAGCGCTTGCCCTTTTCCTCATGGTTCTCGAAGCGCTGCAGCAGGCTGTCCACGCTCCACCCCGCCTTGCCGACGAAGACCAGCGTCGCATCGACTCCCGAAGCCCATAGCCGCTCGAAGGCGTCGAGCACGTAATCGTGCCCCTTGCGCGGCTCGATCGTGCCGACCATCAGAAACAAATTCTCACGTTGCGCCAGATCGGACGTAGCCGCCGTGATCGGCGTGAAGACATCGACTCGCGAGGAGAAATCGGCGCCGAGCCGCGCATAGCCGATCCGAAGCCCCCGCCGCGGCGTGACTCCGCTGCCCGTGATCCACTCGATGAGCCCATCCGCCCCGCTCTGCGAGGTGCAGATCAGGCCGGAGCCTTTCTCCAGCAGCAGCGTCAGCCAATTGGTGACAGAGATTTTGACATGGTCCTCGAACAGCTCGGGATGCTGCAGCGGCAGAATGTCGTGAACGAGGCCGAACGCCTCTCCGCCGATCGCGCCGAGGCGCGCGAGCGGCTCGCGCATCCAATCGGCGAGATGCCAGGTTCCATCGGCCATCAAAATCTTGTCGAAGGGACGAAAATCGAGGGCGCCGAAGCGCATGTCCTCCGCCTCGACGGCGGCGCGGGCGCCGCAGCGCTGCGCGTAATCGTCGGCGAAGATCAGCCCGGCGTCCGTATAGGCGAAAGCCTGCGGCCGCACCTTCGCATCGCTCCAGCCATAGGCCGCGCGCGTGAGCTCGCGCACGACGCGCTGCACGCCCGTCTCGAGATCGCCTTCCCTTATGTGGGTCACGTCGATCAAAAGGCGCGGCGCGATCTCGGAGCGCTCCTGGCGCACATAGGCGCGGGCGATGTCCTGCACGAGCTCCCGGGTGATCGGAGCGTCGCGGAGCAGACGCGCGATCGTCTTGCTGACGATCTTCGGCCCGCAGGTCTCGGCGCGAGCGGTCATCGCCACGACCGTCTGGACGAAGCGCGCGCCGACCTTGTCCGGGTCCAGCGTCTCGTCGCAATAGCGCAGCGCAGCCTCTCTATAGGTCTGGCGCAGCTGCGGATCGCCGGCCAGCGCATCGAGCGCATCGGCGATGTCCGCGGACGCATAGCCCTCGAGCGCGACGCCCACCTCGGACGGCAGCTCCGCAGAGGACCCCATGCGATTATAGACGAGCGGCGTTCCGCTGGTGAGCAGATCGAGGATCGCCCTCGACGTCTCGCCGCGCGTGAGCGTCCGCAACTGAACGCCGATATCGGCCGCGGCTATGTAGAGGTCGTAATCCTCCTTCTCGACATAGCCGGTGATGTGAATGTCGGACCTGTCGCCGATGGCGCGCAGCACCTCGCGCGCATAGGGCGAATCGTGGTTCGCGCCCCCTTCCAGCTCGCCGACGAGGATCAGCTGCGCCTTGCCCGATTTCGCCGCCGTAGAGCGCGTGAAGGCCTCGATCAGCTCGAGCACGCCCTTCGTGTGAGCGACATGGCCGAGCGACACGATGACGAGCGAATCCGGCGCGATGGCGAGCGTCTCGCGCGCCTGCGCCCTGCTCGGCGTCGTTTCCCGCGGCGGACGCGCCCTATATTGCGGCAGCACGGCGATTTGTGGAGCGGCGCCCGGGCGAGCGGCGCCCACCAGCACATTGCGAGCGAAGCGCGAGTGAACGATGACGCCGAGGCTGCGATGCGTCGCCGTGGCGCTGCAGGGAAGAGCATCGACGAGCGAGCGCGCCGTGCGGTCGCCGCCCTCGCCGTCGAGCACGATGGCGCGCGCCGGACCTCCATGCTCCTGGATCATGCGACGGATGAAGGCGTCGGGATTGCCGGGGTCATAGGACAAATAGCCGAGATAGGCGTCGTGAATGACGACGACGCCCGGAAAGCTCTCGATATAAGGGAGCATATAGTGGTGAAACGGCGAATTGCCGAGCTGATAGACGATCGCATCGTAGAGATGCGCCTTGAATGGAAATTGCGAGTGATGCCAGATCGGCATGTCGTCGAAATAGGTCTCGACCTCGGCCACATCGTCGACGAAAATCTCGAAGGACGCGAATTTGGAGAGCGCGGGAAGAAACTCCGCGCTGTAATCGGCGATCCCCGACTTCGCTGACGGGAGCGGCGTGAACATGGCGATGCGCGGAACCCGCCCTGCCGCGCTCGGCGTCTTGCGCCCGCGGCGCGCGGCGTAGGTCTCCTCCCAGGCGTCGAGCGCGCGGCGGGCGCTCTTCTCCCAGGTGAAGAGCGCGGCGCGCTCGCGAGAATAGGCGCGCATGCGCTGAAGCTCGCCCTCGCGGGTCAGCGCGCGCACCATTGATTTCGCCATATCCGCCGGCTTGGTCGCGTCGAAACGATAGGCCGGATCGTCCACGATCTCCGTCAGGCTGGAATTGTCGCCGACGAGCACTGGCGCGCCGCAGCGCATCGCTTCGATCACCGGAAGACCCAGCCCCTCATAGAGAGGGGGGAAGACGAAGAGCGACGCGGCGTTGTAGAGCTCGACGAGCTCGTCATCCGACACGAAGCCCGTCGTCACGACGAGCGGCGCCACGCCGAGACGCGCCGCTTTCTCGCGCAGAGCGAGCGCTTCGGCGCCTTTGATGTCGTAGACGATCAGGAGCTTGTATTTATCCGCCAGCTCCTTGTTGGCGATGGCGAAAGCCTCGAGCGTCCCATCGAGATTCTTGCGGAAGTCCGGCCCGCCAACATAGAGGATGAATTTCTGCCCGGGAGCGAAGCGGCGCCAGACGGCCCCGCGATGCGCCTCGGAGGCGGGGAGGATGCGGAAGTGATCCGCGACGCTGCCGAAAATATTGACGACGCGCTCCGGCTTCATATGAAAAAGCCGCTCGGCGTCCTTCTTCGTCGCATCCGATATGGCCAATCCGACATCGAGCTGCGGGATCAGGTTCGATGTGCGCTTGTACCAGAGGGCGACCGGCCAATCGGTGAGATATTTGTCCGGATAGAGCAGCGGAATGAAATCATAGAGAGTGGCGGATCGAATGATCGGCGGCTTGGGAAAGTCGATGAAAGCCGCTGCCGCGCCATAGACGCTCTCGCCTTCGAAAACGCTCGAGATGTGATAGACATCCGGGCTGACCGTCTCGATGCGATCATTGCGCAGGACATTGGCGACCTGCTCTCGCCTCTGCCGCTCATGCCAATCATATTGCACGCTGGGATAGTCGTGCAAAATCACATTGCCGAGATCGTCGAGCTTCGCGATTTCCGTGATGAGATCCGCGGACTTGTCCAGATAATGCCGGTTGAGCAGAAATATGAAGTCATGCTCGCCGCCGATTCTGACGATTTCTTTTGCGAGAGAGAGAGAATAGCGCCCCATTCCTCGGGATTGCGCCTCGGTCTGACAGCATTGCAGATCAATCAGTATCTTCATCGCGTGACCCTGGCAGCGCACATCCGCCCCGACGTCGAGTGGCGAGCGTGACGCCCGCCTTCTCGCGGCGCGAGCATTTCGGTCGGAAATCAGCGCGGGAGCGGCTCCGAAAACTCGGCTTCGTCGGAAGCATGTCCGCCGGCGCCGCGTAGCCGCCTCTCGGAGGGAGAGTCGACGCCGCGCGAGCGTTCTGTCATCGAAGCAATGTCTCGGTCAAGTCCAGCAAATCGCGCCGACGTCCCATTTCGAGACCGCACGCATGCCGTGCAGCGTCAAAGACTTCGCGCCGCCGCGGAAACAGAACCATTTGCGCGCTCGAATTCTTCGCCTCGGGTCTCGTGAGCTGCGCAGAGACATTCCTGCAATTTCTATTTGCGCCGAGGCCCCGAACTGCCGTAGAAATCCGAGGTTTCTATCACGAGCATTTAAATGGCCACGGTTCCGAGGGGATAATTTAGATATGGCGGACACGCGCAGAGTTTGGGTCGCCGGACATAAAGGCATGGTCGGCTCTACGTAATCAGATTGCCGTGGAAGTCTGGCTGAAGCAGAATCGACCGGATGCGATCATCTTCGTTGCAGCGAAAGTCGGCGGCATCTACGCCAATGACACTTATCCGGCCGACTTCATCTTTGATAATCTCGCCATCGAGACAAATATCATTCACTCTGCTCATGCGGCGGGGGTGAATCGTCTGGTCTTTCTCGGATCGTCCTGCATCTATCCGAAATTCGCACCGCAGCCGATCACCGAGGATGCGCTGCTGACGGGTCCGCTGGAGCCGACCAACGAGTGGTACGCGATCGCCAAAGTCGCGGGCATCAAGCTGTGCCCGGCCTATCGCAAGCAATATGGCCGCAGCTATATTTCCGTCATGCCCTGCAACCTCTATGGACCCAACGATAATTTCGACCTGCAGACGAGCCATGTCCTGCCCGCCCTCATTCGCAAGTTCCACGAGGCGAAAGTGGCCGGTCGCGACGAGGTCGTCGTGTGGGGCACAGGCACGCCGCTACGCGAATTTTTGCACGTCGATGATCTCGCGCGAGGCGTCGTGTTCTGCCTCGATAATTACGACGGCTATGAGCATATCAATTGCGGCGCCGGCTCGGAGGTGACGATTCGCGAGCTCGCGGAGACGGTGCAGCGCGCCGTCGGCTTTTCGGGCCGCTTGGTCCTCGATTCGACGAAGCCCGATGGAACGCCGCGCAAGCTGATGGATTCGAGCCGGCTTCGCGCGCTCGGCTGGACACCGCAAATTTCCCTCGAGGAAGGAATCGCCGACGCCTATCGATTCTTCCTCGCCAAGGAGAAAGCGGCTGCCGCCCCTGTCCTCGATCCGGTCGGCTGAGCGAGCCGACCGGATCGGCGGGCTTCTCGTCGGAGCTCGCGCGCCCGACGACGCGCGCCTATAAAAAAAGCGCCCCTTCAGAAGGGGCGCTTTTCTTTTTTCCTCGCAGAGGCGGCGAGACTTACGCGGTCTGCTGGATCGCCGAGAGCTTCCAGGCCTGGGGCGCTTCGCCGGCGGGGCGGCGGAAGGTCCACACTTCGGTCGATTGCGTCGGCTGGGCGGCGTCGCCGGAGACGATCTTGCCCGTCGCGCGATCGATGAAGAGATCGATCAGCGAGAAGCGCATCGCCACGGTCGCATATTCGTCCGAGCCCTCGCGCCAGGCCTCGGAGAGATCGCCTTGCAGCAGCTTCACCTCGGAGATGCGGTTGATGACGCCCTCGCGCGCATTGGCGCGAATGTCGTCGGAGAAATAGGAGACCATCTCTGGCATCGCGAGATCATGCAGCCGGCCGATATCCTCCTGGCTATAGGCGGCTTGGGCGTCACCGAGCACGCGCTCGAAGGCGCTGAAATCCTCCGGACGCAGATTCAAAGGCTCGCTCGTCGGGTGACGCGGCGCGGCGCCGCTGCCGAAGCCCGTCCCACCGCCGGTGAAGGCGAAGGCGCCCGGACGCGAGCCGCCCCCGGCGCCGCCCATCGCGCCGGCGAGGCGGCGATTGGCGAACCATTGAAAGGCGAGCCGCGCCAGAAGGGCGATGATCGCGATCTGGACCAGAAGGCCGATGATGGAGGCGAGGCCGCCGAGGCCGCCCATCAGGCCATTGCCCGAGAGAAGGCCGAACAGGCCGGCGCCGAGCAGGCCGCCGGCGAGGCCGCCGAGCAATCCGCGGCCGAAGGAGCCGCCGAGCGGGCTGGCCGCGGGAGCGGCGGCCGGGCGCTGCGGCGCGGCGGGCGAGGGCTGCGCCTGCGGCTGAGGCGCCGGCTGCGGCGCCACGCTGCGCTCCATGGGCGCGGCCGGACGCGGCGCGGTGGTTGTCGCCGCCGGCGGCGTAGAGGTCCGCGAGCCGCGGCTTCCCGAGCTCGCGCCGCCGCCCATTTTGGCCTCGGCGAGCGCCGGGGCGAAGGCGATGAGCAGGGCGAGCGCGAGCGCCGGCAAAGATTTGGAGTTCGATGTCCAAGTCGACATGACTATCCTCGAGCGGTTCGCCCAGAGATGAGGAATCACTCGGGCGCCATCTATATAGGAATGCTCCGACCTTGCGGCAAAGGGCCGCGCGGCGGGAAGGCAGAATCGGTTTCCGCCGCTCATGTAGTCGGAAACTCTTCTAATTTTTCATTTAGAACGAATTTTCTCGAACGTTCGCGTTCGAGCGCAAAGCTCGGTTCGAGGAGGCTCGATGCCCGTGACGCCCAAACTGGTCTTCGTCGCCGCCGTGGCGCGCAATGGCGTCATCGGCGCTCGAGAGCACACGCCCTGGCGGCTGAAGAGCGATCTCGCGCGCTTTCGCGAAATCACCTGGGGCAAGCCGCTGCTCATGGGACGCCGCACATTCGATTCGATCGGCCGCCCACTGCCCGGCCGCGAGACCGTGGCCTTGTCGCGCGACCCGCGATTTCGCCCCGAGGGCGCCCATGCGGCGCGCAGCCCCGAGGAGGCGCTCGGCCTCGCCGCCGAGCTGGCGGACGCCATGCGAGCGGCGGAGATCATCGTCGCCGGCGGCGCGGAGATCTATTCCGCCTTTCTGCCCCAGGCGGATGTGATTCACCTGACCGAGGTGGCGCTGACGGTCGCCGGCGACGCGCTGTTTCCGACGCTCGATCCGGCAGAATGGCGTGAAACAGCGCGCGAGACGCCGCCGCGAACGGCCGAGGACGAGGCGGATTTCCAATATATTCGGCTCGAGCGCCGGTGAGCGGCCGATCGGCTGCAGATAGTGCGCAAACAGCTGTTGCAGGTCGGAGAACCTGAAGCTATAACCCGCTTCGACCAGCGGCGACCGCTTCGCGGACGCCAGATCGGAGTGTAGCGCAGCCTGGTAGCGCACCTCGTTCGGGACGAGGGGGTCGGAGGTTCGAATCCTCTCACTCCGACCAAACATTTCAATGACTTATGAAATGCGGTCGAAATCGTAGTCCGGTTATAGTCCGGCTAAAACGCAAAAGCGGACTACGCGTCGGCGGTCTCCCGGAGAAACTCCGGCGCATGATGGCCGTAAACATCCTCCACCATCTGCGGCGTCATCCCAACAAAACGAGCAACTTCGAAGATCGGGCGACCGCGTTGGATTAGCCAAGTGACGCAGGTATGCCGGAGCGTGTGAGGAGTTACAGTGCGGTCGAGGCCGGCTCGGGCGACGGCGCTATTGAAAGCCTTACTCACGCGCTTCGTCGGAACCTCGGCATCGTCATAGCCCGGCGGTGTGACGACAAACCGGACTATAACCGGACTACCGTCTTCCTGGACGCGAGATTGGTCGAATCGTTTCCAGCGACTCAGGTGCCGGGCGAGCTTTGTAGGGGTCGGGGCCGGCGGCTTGCGCTTCTTTGATTGCTTGGCCCCGGCGGTCGCTCGGAACATGAGTCGATTTTCAAGATCGAAGTGACCGCCCTGCGCATGTGGTTTCCAGCCAAGCGACAGGATGGCCTCGGCGCGTGTCCCCGTTCTGATGCCGATCAAAATGAACCGGGCGAGGTGATGACCCTTCACACTCCGATCGCGTCGCCAGATCGTCCAGCGCTCGGCCCTGGTTTTCAGATCGGAGTAAGGAGCGAGGATGCAGCCGAGCGAGCCCAGAAGCAGCCGGGCGGCTTCGCTGGTAGTCAGCCATCTGGCGCGTGGGGCGCTCTTCTTCGGCAGCGTGATAGGAATCTGGTTCTTGAGCTTATGGCACCTCCACGCATGATTGAGCGCCGCTCTCAGGACCTCCAATTCCCGGCGGACGGAAGCCGTCGAGACAGGATCACGCGTGCGAGGCGGCTCGCCGAGCCGGCGGTTGCCGGAATGCGTTCTCCATTTTTCATATGTGATGATCGAGGACGGCGTGATGTGGTCGCAGGCGTAGCCCTTAAAGAATTCGTGTAGCCGCTCTATGAATTGCTTCGATTCTTCAGGGCGCTTGTTTCCAGGAACAATGTCATGTTCGTAGAGTTCGAGCGCCTGTTGAACGTAGTAGTCGGGAGATGGTTTTTGGATGAAGCGCGATCGGATGTGCGCCTCAAGCGCCTCTTCCGCCTTTGCTCTTTCTTTTTCGGTAAATCCGGTTGAGATACGCCGATCACCGTCGATGATATACCAGATTGATCGTGCGGCCTTCTTACCGTCTCGCTTCTGTTTTCGAAGCTTCAGGTATGGCCCTTTTGGCATTCGTGGCATGGCTGGACGTGACTCCTTTTGTTGACCAGAGGAGTCAGGCGCTTGGAGCACGTCACGTCAAGCTCATGATCGATTTTAGGTTTAGGTAGACGCCGCCCGATGGCGCGCGCGCCTACCCCCACCCTACCGGGGGCTTTGGGTCCCTCGTTAACCGTATTGGGGGATTTTCTTGCGGGAATCGCCTCGCGTAGACGATAGCCCCTTGACAATCTGGACCGGACCTCTTCCGACTCGCCTCTCTTCGGCTCTAGGTTCCATAATCTGTCTTATGCGAATCGCACTTTTCCGCGTGCTGCCAATAGGTTAACGCGGTAGGCGCGCTGTCGCGTCTGAGCTGTGGCGTGTGTCGGCAGGCGCGAGGCGCAGCGGCGAGGGCTTGGCGTGAGGGTGTGGCGACTGGTCCCCTCCCCTGCCGACTTGGGGCTGGCGAGGTGCTGCGAAATGAGAACAAAGAGGGGATATAGGGAGGGGAGGTCGGGGTCAGAAGGCCAGATATGTATCATTATGATACATAATGCCGTGAGTCTGTATCATTCTGATACCCTTCGTATAGATGCGCCCTCCCCTATCCGGTGGGTTTTAGGTTGGTGTGCGGGGAGGGCGAGGCGATTCGGGGTGATTCGACGTATATGCACCTCAAAAGTGTGGTTTTAGGCGATTCTGGCAGGCTCTGGACTGTCCGGCGGAAAAGACGACGACCGATCGACTGGACGAGTCCGGCAACCGACATGGACACCGACCACCTGGACCTCTGGACTGACCGCCGCTCGACCAGCTCGCCCGATGTGGATCACCGTCGACCGTCTGGACCTGACCGCCGCTCCGCCATCACCGGACACGACCCCAACGCCAGCGTGATGACCGAGCGCTGGACCGGCGATTGACCGTCTGGACTGACCGGGCGAGCCCCGCCGGCTGGCGCTCAATCGCCTCCGACCATCTCTTGCGGGTATATGCGGGCACTATTTTCACTCCCCATACGTGAGAGGGACACACACACACCGAAATAGTATCAAATTACATATTGGTCATGGGTGTGTGTGTGTGTCCTTCGTAGGTATGGTGGGTAGAAAACCTACCCGCACATACCCGCAAGTTGCCAATCCCGACCATTATTGCGAGGAGGTCGAGAACAGCCCGCTCAGAGCATCACCAATCGGCAGGGCAAAACGCAGCGCTTGCCCCACTGGCAGCTCAACGCTCACAGCGCCAGCCTTCTCCGGCAGCTCCACCTTCACGACGGCGACCTTCGCCAGATGGTAAAACCACTGCTTGGTATGGGTGTCGCGAACCCGCGCAAGGCGGACCTCGATAGGCGTCTTCCCGTCCTTGTCCAGGATTGTCCAGACGCCGCCAACGTGTTTCGCCAACCAAGACGACAGGCTTTTGGTCTTCGCTTCGTCGTCGGGTCCATAGAGCGTAATGCCGATCTCGTTTTGATTGATCAAGCTCAGAGGCACATCACGCGAGGAATTTCCGTCCTGCGTCTTTCCGCCGGCCGACCAGACTGCTCCTCCATATTCCTTCCACATCACGGCGGCGAAGGCGGTCTCTGCATCACGTTCCGGGTTAGCGCCATCCTGTGCGAGGTCCAGATTGCCGAGGAATGCACCGCCCAATCCCGCAACGTCCAGGACACCGCCCATGATCTCGCCGTATGCCGTGTAGGACGCCAGCGGCTCGCCTTTCCAGCGGGGCATACCGCGTGAAATCCACCCCTGAATAATCGTCAAGCAAGCGGCGACAAGCTCCGCTCGATTGTCCTCGACCCACTTCTGAAGGCGGGCGTGCTTGAAGGTGCGACCCTTCTTCGGATCGCGCTTGGCGTCCAGGCGGATAATGACGCAGCGGCGCGAGATTTCGTCAGCGAGAGAGACGTTATTCCCGGAAGCCACAAAGACGCAGCGAACCGGAAGCTCCAAATCCTCGCTCGCGCCGAGGATGCGCCCGCTGAATGTCTTGTTGGTCGCGGCGGTCGCGAGTGTGCTGCCCTGAAGTTTGCGCTGAATGTTGTCCTTCCAATAGAGCTGTCCAGCTCTACGAAGGAACGCAAACATTTCCTTGTTCTCTTCTTCTTCCGGCTTTTCGACCTTCGATGCGACGGGTGATCCAAGCGGGATTGTCGTAAGCGCCTCAACCAACAGGCTCGCCCCGGTTCCCGGCAGCGGCTTTGTGATCAGGTGGATTGGCGTCGGGCCGGGAATCATGTCGCGCATAAACGTCAGCAGCAGCAGCGCCAGCGCATGGGCGCGGGATGACGCGCCGCCACGCTCTTTGCCGGTAACAGGGTCTTCGTCGTCGTCGAATGGAAAATCATGGAAGACGTTATCGAGGATCAAATCGACAGCCAGCTTGATTTCCTCGTCAGTCGGATTAAACGAAATGGGAGGAATTACGAAGCCCGGCGTGGGCGCATAATAGACCTTCGCTTCTTCGTGATAGCCGGCCTCGACGACAAGCTTACCATCGCTCGAAAACGCAGGGGAACGGGTGAAGCGTTCCAACTTCGGCGTTGCGTGGCCACGGTAAACGAGGAGATCGGACGCGATGTTGCGCGGGCAGTCGATGGACTTCAGCTCGTCATCCTTCGTGGCGACCCATGCAGCGACCCGGCGCATCTCGGCTTGCATCTCATCGAGATCGATCGGCTTCACCTTGTCGCGATCGACGACGACCTTCTGTCCGTCGAGATCGAAAAGGAATGCGCCACGCCCCTTGTTCTTGCGCGCAAGCGCCACGACCGCAGCGCTAAGGGACGAGTCGAAGCCGTCAGTGGTATCGATGTAAGGCAATCCGCCGGCTTCCTCGCTGGCGGTATTCTGAGCCTTCTTCCGGGTGCGCTTCGCCTCTGCGGCCTTGATGTGAGGCGTCAAGCGGCTCTTTAGCGAGCGTTTGTCATTACCCTTCGTGACGCCGATCTTTGCGCAAATCTTGTCGAACAGACCATCACGACGCGCGATCGGAATATCGAGAGAGCCGAGCGAGGCGAAGAGGGAGTCGAGATCAGAAGGGAGCGTTTCGAGCGTCAGCGTCTCGATACGCTTCTCCACCTTGGCAAGCTTCTCCTCGTCAGTCTCTTCGATCAGGAACGCCTGATAATCTTCGCTCTCCAGGTCGTCGGTCGTGATCCAGCCTTGGTTCACCGCCTCGGCCACGAACTCCAGGCGGTCGCGTCCCTTGCACGAATTGTGAGAGCAGGCGAACGTGAAGCTCTTGCTCATTTCAGGTGCAGCGCTCTCGACGTAGCAGCCTGTATCCTCCGGGTCTTCAGGATTCGAATGATAGTGATCGAATGGACACTTGATGGTGACCTTCGTTGTGTTTTGATCGTTACGAATCTTCTCCGGCGCTGCGACGCGGAACATCGAAGCGATATCGAAGCCTTTGGCCTTCTGAGCAGCCCACTTCTTCAATGAGAAGTTGTTGCCGACAATGAAGTCAGGGCCATCCTTTCCGGCGAGCTGTTCGCCGTGCTGCATGAACGCGTCAGCCTGTTGACGATCGCCATTGATGGCACCTTCTGGAATCGACTCGATGTCCAGCGGCTCGCCACCTGTGATCCAAATTCCGAACGGAGCGCCGTCCTTATGGCGAGGAAGATAGAAGAGGCGCGACGGATCGAGACACGCCTCGTCGATCGGCAGCTCGAGCATCTTTGCCAGACCAATGATCTTACGCTTCCACTTCTTTATGGCGTCGAGCTGTGTCATCCCCTGCTTGGCGATGACGTATGGTGCCTTTAAAACGAAAACCACGCGAAATTTTGTCATAGGATCGTGGTGCAACACCACGCCCATTCCTTCTGAATCCTGCTTAATCGCGCCGATCGAAACCGTATCGACGATCCACGATTCCCAAGAGCGTTCTTCGATCAGGAAGCGTTTGATGATCGCCAGCGGATATTCCTGCGGTGTGACCTCGATTCGATGCTTCTTACAGAATTGCGTGAAAGAGCTTTCTAGGAGGAACGTCTCAGTCTTCTCATGGCTGTGAGTCGTGTAGATGATCGCGGTCAAGCCTAGAGCGAGAATCCTATCGATCGCCGTCGCCGGGCGCATACCGGAATCGATGTCGAGCCCCATTACATAGAGTGCATCGATCGCAGGCACGCGGCGCTCGTTACCGATCGCTGTGCCTTGGATGAACGCGAGTCCATCCTTATCACCGACGACGTGATAGGACATTTCATCGATTAGTGCGCCATAGGTCTCATACTTCGACTTCGCTGGCCAGCGCTTGCACTTCCGATCAGTGCCACCACCAAGGCGAAGCGGAATGCCCGCGACGTGCTCATCGATCGGGCCGAGGATCAGAGCATCATTGTGACGGTATGGATACGTGCGCGGCACTTCGTCGCCTGATGCCTCCGGCTTCACATCCTCGGCTGACACCTCGGGCTGCGCTTCCTCGCCTGACACCTCGGACTTCGATTCTTCAATCGTTTCGTCTGAAGAAATCACCGCTTCGAGATCACGATTCTCCAAGTTTTCATTGCTAATTGAACGCGAAACCATTATACTCTGACCCCAGTTGTAAGCGCCTTCTACAGGCGGTTGTGACTTGCTGTTGATGGAAGATTCCAAGGCGCGCGAGCTGGTCACTTGCGCGCCTTTTCTTTTGCGTTACGCCTGAACGCCAGTCTCGGCGACATGCTCCAGCACGCACACGCTCAGCGCTGCTAAAAACACGCGGCGATCTGTGCGCTGTGCGTGATCCTTGGCGATGCGAGGATAAGAGTATGCAGGCTGTCTCGTCAGAGAAATTGCACGTTCAGAAATCGTCAAATCGATATCCTCCACATCGTCGCCGATGTCGATAAGGAGGTGTAGCGATCCGGTGAGTGGCAGAAAATCGCCGTCCTCTTCGTCGATTGTGATGTTCACGCCCTTCTTGAAGGTGTCCTTCAAGATTGCAGAAATGCCGCTCACATGCTCGGCGACTTCGGAATATTCCTTTTCGAAATATCCGAGCCAGCCTTCACCACGCAGGCGCGATAAATGCCCGTCGAGGAGGTCGCGGAATTCAGCAAGCTCCTCTGTGGCAGCACACGCGCGGGAGTCTGTAAATGGATCGATAGTCGCGTCCACAGCTTGCGCGGTAGTCAGTGCATTCATGATACTTACTCCATTTTGTCAGTAGGCGCGCCGCGCGAGGCCCTCGCGCATCTTTGATTTTTGTGAATGATTCTTGCCTCTGATACGAAGCGCGCGTGCGATCTCGCCACGGCTTTCACCATCGAGCGACAGCCGGCGCTCCAACTCGCGAATCCATTCTCGATTTGCAGGATCATCATCACCAGCCGCCGAGCTGTAGCGACGTGAACGCAGGCCGTGCAGCTCGCCCTTGTCGAGGTGCCACGATGCGCCAAAGCCTCTACCTGCCTTGCTTTTAAAGATCACAGTCGAAGCCGCGCCGATGCCTAGGGATTCGAGCGGATGCGTGATTTCGATGCGATAGTTTTCCGAGTCCGCGACCATCTTAGCGATGGTCGGGAACTGCTTCTCAAAGAGAGCGAGTGTCGTGTCTGTCATCACGCGCCCTTACGTTTCACGCGGGTTGCCCAAACGCGACCATCGGCCTCGCCATCCTGCTTGATGACGCTGAAGACAGCACCAGCAGGGACATGCAACTCTTCGCCGTGCAGCCCCGCTGCAATCGGGAAGTCATCCACCGTCGCCGCTTGGCCGTTTACGGCGATGTGAATCCCGACCGTGCTCCACACGCGAACCGACCACGATTGTGGTGGATTCTGCACGTTCGGATCATTGGCAACATCGATGGTGAAAAACGTTGGCGTGCTGCTAACAGCACGGTCGGTCGTTTCAAATAAAACGAAGGTGCTCATTTACGACGACGCCCCTGCGCGAGTTCGGCGACACCGGCAGGCGCACCAGATGCACGAAAGGCGCGAATCCATTCTTCGCGCTTCTCGTCAGTGAGCGCTCGCCAGCGCTCGGGCGAGAGGCCGCTGAAGTGGATCAAATCCACGGTTGAGATAGGCTCGGCCTGCGGGCTTGTGGTGGAGGTCGTTTCGTCGCTCATAGCGCGCCCCCATTACGCCCGAATTTCACTTCATCCGTGATTTGAAGCTTGCGATCAGGTGGCAGAGCGGCGAAATCCTCGGGCGTCAAACCAGTGCGCTGCGTGATCTCTGCAACCGTGACAGGACGCGCTGCGCCACGCTGCCAGCTCGGCACCACACGGCAACCGCCCTCGACCTCGGCCAGCACTTCGAGGCGGCGCTGTGGGTCTTTGATCGCCTCAATATCTGCATCGGTGAGGCCATTGGAGTGGCGCTTCTCCACCCCCGTCGCGGGTGTGGAGACCGCAACAGCGGAGCCGGCCTTATCCGCCAGCGCATAGCGGAGCGAGTCGCGCAATGCCTCGCCGTTGACGGAGCGCAGGACGCCAAATTCATCGACGTAGGAATCCTCGCTCCAATAATCGGCGAGGCGTTCACGTTCGGCCTTGGGCACATTCGCGAAGGCCGGATACTCATTTACAAGCTCGCGTTCGATACCACGTGCGAGCTTACGCTTATCTTGTGACATATATGGTTCCTTATGTTTACGGTCTCAGGCCACGTTTCGACGTGACGCGAGCCAAGTGGTAATTTCGGATGGATCGAAGAACTTCGTCCGCCCGACCCGAAAGAACGGCGGAAGCTGTCCTGCATTCGAAAGCGTGTGCATGTGCGCATCGCTGATGCCGAGGTATTCCCGAAGCTCACTCCAGCGAACGAGGCGATTCGTCGGGAAGGGCGTGACGACGGGAGGGGCATTTGCCGTTTGTAAGCCGTTGGTTTGGTTCATATTCCTGTCCTGCTTATTTTTTGCTCTTGACTTTTTATCATCACCGATGGAAGAGTAATCGGCGAGGGGCGAGTTGCGCATATTTGTGCGTAACTCTGTTAACGGGCATGATCTTGCCGTATCCGCTCCAAAAAGTCAATTTTCTTAAATTCGCGGCTCAGAATCCCTTTGCGCGTCCGTATTCATCGGCGAGCGTCAAGATTCATGACACGTATCCACAGGGATGTCGTGGTTATTGACGGTGTAAAAGATAATCGATTCAGGGCATTGACTCGTATTTCTGGGTTCGTCTAGGTTCGCGTTGTTAGCAGCGATCTAACTGAATTGGACAGCGTATGAATCAGCATCGTGAAATTAGTGCCGCAGCCAAAAACTCCACTTCCAACGACGCCGGGTCGACTCCCGCAAACGCGCGCCTACTTCGCCTATTCCAGGATATGGGAGCGATCAGCGTCGGTGATCTCTTGGGGCCAGACCCCGATGGCGATGACCAGAAGCTCGCCGAGGATATCATTGACCTCTATGACCGCATTGGCACACGCGTCGCGCCGGAGCGCCTGTCGTGGAGCCGCCGTCAGGCGTGAAATGTGATGGAACTGCGCCATAGCCCGCACCGTGGCGCAGTCACTACCTATTGTGAGACAGTCTATGTCGAATGAGAACGATCTCGGCCCGATGCCGGACTATTCAAAATTTCAAGAGATGCTGAACGCAGGTATGTCGACGCGGGAGATCAAACGTATCCTTTTTTTCGAACCTGCCTTGGCGAATGCGAAGGAAGATGACCCGCACATTTTTGGCATTCCATCGGTTGCGTATGGGATACTCGACAATGTTGAGCGAAACTACGAAGCCGCCGCCTACTGCGCGGAACATGGAACCGACTGGCGCGCCGTCGCATCGGAGTGGACCGGGTGGGATGCTATCGACCATGACACTTGGAAGAAGCTTTTCAAACGTGACCGCGTGCTGTGGAGCGTCGACATTCTGAGCGATGAACAGCGCGCCTTCTATGACTCGTTGCCTGAACAGCTCACCATCTATCGCGGCTGCAACACCGGCATTCGAAACGGCCATCGTCGCCTTGCATGGACTCTCGATATGGAGATCGCGCGCGACTTCTCAAATAAGGGGATTCGTGGCGTGACGGCGGGAGGCTCGCCAGTGATCTACAAAGGCACGATCGCGAAGCGTAATGTGGCTCTCGCCATTGATGACCGCGAAGAGAAGGAGATTGTGCCGTTCACGATTCGCAGCATCCGCGAGATTGGAGTCGAGCACATCTGACGTTGGTCGTTCGATGAGTCCAGGTCGTAGGCTTTACGCAACTCGCGCAAAACCTACCACCTTCTATATTACCTAAAGAGGCTTATGGTTGGTTGGTAATGTGAACATTCATCTCGCCATCGCCCAAAGCTAAAAGGAGTTTCTTCTGTATCTCCTCTTGTCGAGACACGGCTTCGGGAGACGCTGGAAACGACGTAACATCCATTTTCAGGGGCTGCTCACCAGAAAACACTCTCGCGATGCTACTCAGCGCCCTTTGTTGTGCCTGTGCCGTATCAAAATGCGCCTTTGGAAGATAAGCACCTGCAAGATGTTCGCGTTCAGCAGGAACTCCAAGCGCAAGCGCCATCGCCTCCATCAAATCTAGAAATAGCTCGTCATTTTTATTTACCCATGTGGCAAGTGCCGCCTCTGAAGCGTCTTGCACATTCTGGTTTAGATTAAATGCGTAAATTCGCCACTTTTTAATTACTTTATTTTCCTTTTTATCATTTTGTGAAAATACTATATCGATAGAATTCAGCGCCCTCACATGCTCGAAGGATACGCGGCTTCCTCTTGTAACCATAAGTGATCTAAAGACCTCCTGCTTTTGCCGTCTTCTCTCCGAGATTCTCTCTATCATCTTTTGAGCTTGAACGGCCAAAATCGGGCCTAACAGGGTCGCAAACACTACTGCGAACGTCTCAAACGTCATGTTGCGCTCTCCAACGATGTGCCGATCATCAACACCTACAGCGCCGGCGTTAGTTAGCCAAATTGAGCCCCAAGCTATCCACAACTTCTCAAAAAAGAGCGCCTCGCACAGCGCACGACATGTCAATTATTCCGAGCTGCAAAACGACCCGCCATCTTGTGGAAGTCGGCTGCGATTTGCCCTGAGTTGCGACGGAATGAATCCGCGTCCTCCGCTTGGATATTCGTCGACATGTTGTAGTGGTTGTGAACGTCACCGCCACCAGCGCGCCGATGTGACTGGCTCGGTCCATATAGCGGAAGCCCGATCAGCGCATGAAATTTCCTGCGATGCGATTCACGATCAGCACCACGACGGCAACCACACCGACTACGAAGACGGCGACGCCCCACCAGTCATAGCGCTGGCGTAGTGGCAGCTCTCGCCATTGGCGCTCGTCGTCCAGGTCGCGGTGATGTTGGCCTTGCCAGCCCATGTCTCACCGCGTCGAATTCAGATTTCCGTGGTATGCAAGAGGCGACGGCGCACTGACAAGCCCCGAGTTGCTGGACGGAGCGGAACGCCATGAGTGACGTGCTGAAAGATTTTGATGTCATCAAAGTGTTGCTCTGGGTTGTTCCCGGAGCTTTCATCACTTTATTCCGATCATTCGCAATGCGTGGCACGTTCCCTACGATCGCAAAGGACGATGTTGCGGCTTTCATTCTCGGCTCTGTTATCTATTATTTCATCGTGCTTCTTTTTACGGCCGGCATAAATTCAGACATGCAGGCCCTGAAGCCCGCTTTTTCTTCATGGTTGTGGCTACTGATTCTGCTTATTATTCCTGCCTTCGTGGGTTTCGGCTTCGGCATTTTGGAATCGAGTGATGCTGTCGGTTATATGTTACGATCTGTCGGCATTCGCCTGCCATCGCCCCACGCCACAGCATGGGAGACACTGTTTCGCGAACTCACCCCTGGTTCCGTGCTCTTGGTTGGGCTAAAGGATGGCAGTCACGTATATGGACGTTGGATCGGCGGAAAGGGCGGCTCGGCGTCGTCGACTGATGCGAAGACGTTAGACCTGTTTCTTGGCGAAATTGGTGTGGTGGACACCGACGGCCAATACGTCCCCCAAAAGCCCCAACGCGGCGCTTATATAGCGGCCAGTGAAATTAGAGTGATTGAAGTGGTGTCTGCCCGACGTTCTTGAAGAGCGCAACGCTGCGCATATCCGCGAGGTGATATCATGGCAGATGAAAAGAAAATAACGATCGTTGAACCGCTTATCCATCGCATTGAGACGCCGGAATTTACCAAGTCGGAAAGACCGATTGGTGGCCCGCATGTAAGCGATGGCCCTATCCAAATTGGCGGAGGACCGATCATCCCCTCGCCGGCACCTGAGAATCCGACTCCGTCGACTCCGTCGAATGGAAATGAAGAGTCGGCCTGAGCGTCATCAAAACAAATGCGGGAGCCCCGATCGTGCTTCCCTACGATCGTGCTCCCGCTGCGGGCGTCCCTTCCCGCCGTTCGATTAGTTATTTCGCGCCGCCATACGTCCGGCGACCTTGTGGAATTCGGCAGCGATTTGCCCCGAGTTACGACGGAAGCTGTCGTGATCCTTCGCCGTGATATTCGAGTGCATGTTGTAGGTGACGTGAGTGTCGCCGCCACCTCCCGCGCCGTTCAACTGGACAGGGACCTCACGACCGCGTGTGAGTGGGATGACCGCCTCGTTATCATGCAAGATCGCAGGATGTCCGCCGCTGGTGTTCGGCGTTCCCTCGGCGTAATGGGGCGCGCCAGCCCAGAAAGAGGCAGGCATTGCAGTAGACGACACGGGAGCACCCACCATACCGCCTTCCTGGAAAAACGAGCCCAGCAGGCTGGCACCAGCACTCACGATGCTGCCCAGGCCACCACCTCCCGAACCGCCACCCTTTCCGCCCGATGCAAGGTCGCTGAGAAGCTTGAGGACAGATTCGGCGACACTGACGATAGCCGGGGCCGTCGCCTTGCCGGATGCGCCGAGCTTGGCAATCGATGTGCCGAGGCCGGCGAGATCGTTCGCCGTGCTGTTGCTCTGACGACCGATGTCCGCCGATGAATCTGAACGAGTCCGACTCTCTCGTTCCTTCTCCCGCTGTTCGCGCATCTGTCGTTCTAGGACGCTCTCCCGCGCCGTGTCATCAAAAGCCGACCGACCTTCCGTCAGCTTACGCATTCCGATCGATGGCTTATCCTGCGTGTCATAGAGACCACGCCCGGCTGTCAGGCCATCATCCCAATTACCCATTCGACCACGCTTGCCGCCGAGATCGAAGTGCATGGTGTCCGCGCCGCCATATCCGAGCGCTCTGCCACCACGCCCGCCGTAGTAGCCGCCCCATGCGAATCGATCATTCAAATCAGGGTAGCGCTCTGTCTGGTAGCGCTTCGCTGCCTGTGCGAACTTCTCATAGTCGCGGAAGGTGCCTGCATTCTGGTAGTTCGCCAGCGCCTTGCCGTTGGCGTCGAAGAGCTGAACGTCGGTAGCGAGTCCACGATCATGCAGGCTGTTCGGATTGATCGCGCCCGTATGACGGAAACCAGAAGTGTATTGCGCGCGCCATCCTTCAGGCAGCGACTTGGATGCGTTGTCGAGGATATCCTTCAGCTTGTCGTTTACGTGAACCATGTCGGTTCCTGGACGTGTCGACATGCGTAGCGCGAGGCTCTCCGCCGAGTTGCGCGAGATACCGTCCAGCGTGCGGATTGCGCCGGAGTCGGCAAGAGGCTTCACGCCGATTTGTTCGGCGAGGGGTGAAGGCTTCTGAAGGTTCGATGTCTTCGGCTCGACGCCGCCGACCGCCTTGGGATTGATGGAATCCTGAAGCGTCGAGCCGGGCTTGAATGCGTCCAATCCGCTGGCGTTGAGGTTCACCACAGCGGCTTGCACGTCCATGGTGCCGACCGTCTTCAAGGCGTCGGAAGTCGAGAACTTGTCGAGCTGGTTATTTGCCTTATCGATGATATCTTGCCCGCCGCCGATGGCCTTCGACAGAGTGGAAGTGAGGGACGAGTCCAGATTCAGACTCTTGATCCCCTTCGCCATGAGGTCGCGAATGCCGGCCTTCAGGAAATTGCTCGCGATGCTCTTCGCGATGTCGGCGAACTCGCTGCGGATTGCTGCGCCCAAAGACGAGAACTTTCCCTTTCCTTCAACCGCCACCTTGGCGATTCCATCGGCTAGCGAGTCCAATCCTGAACGAATGTTGTCGTTCATCGCCTCGACGGATGTCTTCTGCTGGTTCGCCCATTGGCTGAAGCCGTTCGATCCGCCCTTCGCCAATTCGTGTTCAGCCCGAATCAGGTCACGAAGCGCCGCCGTCTCTTCGTGAGTCAGGTCGACGTGACGCTTCTTTAGGGAGAGCTTGATCTGAAGAAACTCGCGCTCCTGTTGCAGCGCTTCCTTATTCGACAATCCGCCGGCATTGGCGAGCGCTTCCTTTTCGAGTCGAATCTTGTCGACTAGCTCGGAAATCTTGTTTGCAGCGGGGAAAGCGTGAACGAAGGCTTGCTCGCGGGCGGCTTCACGAAGCTTGGAAATCTCTGCGTCACCAATGAGCGAGCCGGAAAGAGGATCGATCTTCCCACGGAGTCCGGCGATCTTCTCCAATTCCTCCCGGTATGTCTTCAGCGCCGCCGTGGTCGGGGAGAGCTTCGCGAGCAACTTCGTTTGCTCTTCGGACAAATCGTTATGCGGCGCATCATAAATCTTGCGATTCGACTCGTAGTCGCCGTGCTGCGTGAATTCCTTGGGGCGAGTCGCGTCCAGCAATCTCTTGTAGTCGTCAACCAACTTTGTTGGCTTCAGGAAATCAGGGATTGACGATTCGATACCTCCCCAGAGCTTCCGCGTGAGGCCGGATGCAGCCGCGCTAATGCCTGACAGGTAATCCGTGCCGGCCTTGTAGCCCGCGTTATTGGCGAGCTTGTCGACGCCACCCGTCAGCCACGACCATGCAGAGCTTGCCTTTTCACCTGCCCATGCGGCGACAGCCCCAAAATTGATGAAGCCCTTCGTCGAGTCTGCAATGAGTGCTGACAGATTCGCTACGCCTTGGCCGAGGTGCTGAAAGATCGCAGCGAGCTTCTGAGCTGTCGGCTCGAAAGACTCCCACGTCGCATAGAGAAGTGCGCCAGCGGCGACAGCGAGGCCGATCGGACGTAGCAAGAATGAGACGCCCGCCGCGAGGATGGCGAAGGTTGCCTGATAAGCGGCATAGCCGGCGAGGATGGTTCCGATTGTCGTAAGCGGAGAACGCAGCTCATAGAGCTTCGTCATTAGCAACTGAACGCCAGCCGAGCCGTGCTGAAACGCAGTGCCGAGAGCGCCGGCAATCGAGTCGATGTTGGGCTTCAGGATGCTGTTCACGGTGTTCGCGACGCCAGCGATTGCCGCGTCGATTCCTGAGTCGAAGGTCTTTTGCTTCAACAATTCGAAGGAATTTGACAGCGCGATAACGGACCCTTGCGCGTGGTCGAGAGCTTCCTTGACGCCGCCACCATAACGCTTTTCAAGTAGCGATGCGAGCGCTTCCCACGAGTCGACACTGAGTCCGCCGTTCTTGAATCTGTGGTGCATTTCAGCGCCAGTGATTCCGAGTGCCTGACTCATGCTCGCCGTGAGGCCCGGCAAGTGAGTCGACATGCTGCGAACCAAACGCGTCGCATCGATCTTGTTCATAGCGTAGGTCTCTTGCAGCTCCTTGAAGAAGAGCGCTTGATCCTGTCGCCCGACGTGAAGGGCGCTCATCGCGGTAGACAAACCGCGCCAGACGTTTTCGATCGTCTGAGGCGTCTTACCCAATGCGCGCGCCGAGGTGTAGAAGGAAGCGAATTGCTTCGTCGCAACGTCGAGCGGTTGTCCGAGGTCTTGCGCTGTCTGACGAATGAATGCGAGCGCGCGCCCGGCTTCGCCGGAACCTGCGGCGACGGAATCCACGGCAATTTTTAGGTTGAGTGCGGCAGTTCCGGCGGTCATAGAGTCGGATGCGAACTTACCTAGACCAACCGTCCCGAGCGCACCTGCAAAGAGCGCCACGGCGTTGCGATTCACAATGAAAGCGCTCGCGAGCGCGACGATTTCACGGGCCGCAACTGGCATTCCTCGCGATAGGGCGGAAATGCTTTGGTTGAACTCGGCGAGTCCGTTATCGCGTGTGGCGCGCTTCAGTGACTCGAACCCTCTCGACGTGTCTGTGAGCGACCGCGAGAGTGAGGCGAACGCGTTGCCGCCGCCTGCCGAGCCTAGCTGACGTAGCGCATTGGACGTTGACTGAATCGCCTGCGTGAGTGAACGAAGTTCGGCGCGTCCAGCGCTGGCGTCGACTGAAATCTGAATTGAATGCTCGGCCATACTATGAAATCCAAATTAGGCGCGCGTCTGATAGAACGCTGTGAGGTTTGACCAATCCGGGGGCGCGCCTACGCCCGTCATGGTAATGACGTTGCCGGCGATCGTGTAATCGACTCCCGGAAACAAGTGGGCATTGTTCAGGAAGAGCAGGACTCCTCCACCAGCCGGCGCATGTGCCAGCGTGAACGTCTTATTCACGCCGTCGAATGTGCCAGCCGGAACCTCATTGAAAATGAGTCGTAGTGGTGAAGCGGAGAACTCGACCGCTTGCTTGCCAGCGGCGTCGGCATACAGTGCCGTGATGCGCTGGCGTGGCGTCGGATCATCCGGTGTTGAGCTTCCGTCAATGAGACCGAATAGAGGAACGAGCATTGTTTACGCAACTCCCTTTCGCGCAGCGATCTGCGACACGCGCAAATCGAAAACATCCGTGGTGAACCCATGCGCGACGATCCATGCTCGCACTTCCGACACACTCCACAGGATGGCGACGCCCTCGACGCGTGAGCGTTTTGGGAAATCGGGATTGCGCCTGCGCAACTGTCGGAATCCTGCGTTGTGTGTCGCTAGGCAGAACTGCATTTCGCCAGTTGTGAAATCACGAATCAGACTCGCGTCTGCGTTGGTTCCTGCGGTGGTCCGCAGGCGTGGCAATTCCCAATATTTGCTCATTAGAATGGCTTTCGCAAAATGATCTCTTTCACGCGACGATGGTAATCAGCAATGGAGGTCGGGCGCTGCTGTGCTGGCAGTGAGTTGAGCCATCCGCGCACAGCATCGATGTTCCAAAAGAGCGCGTGGCCGTGTTTGCTTGGCGTTGGGAAAGACGCAGCGTGTATCTTGCGCAGCGTCGAGAGTGTGCATGTGCTGACACCGAGCGCAAAAGCGAGGTCGGTTGTTGTGAGATCGCGCATCGGTTAGGCGGCCTCGTCAGTGTGCGTGCGAGCTGTGTTCCGCGCGATGCGAGACTCGGCCCACTCGCGGAGATCGGCGGCGAGCCACAGGTTACGGCGGTTCAACTTGATCGGGCGGGGGAAGTCATCTTGTCGACGCAGCAGGAAAAGAGTGGATAGGCTGACGCCGAGGAGCGCTGCGCTCTCTGCTGTGTTCAAAACGATGATGTCACCAATACGCTGCATGTGTGCTGTGTGCCTTTTTGATGTGGGTGGCGAGTCCATCACCGAGATTGCTGCCTACCGTGCGTGCGGTGAGCGATCGTCGCCGAGGAGGAAAAGAAAACTCGGCTCTGGTGATGGACTCGCCGTTCGCCGCCCGTGCTGTGGGAGTTTGCACAGCCCCCGGATGCCTTGGGGTGGGCAGCGTTTTGCGCTTGTATGACCGTCTGGCTCGTCCCCTAACGGCAGCGCAAATTGGAATAGGAGGGCGCGGCGACGGCTCCACCTGAGGGACCAAAGTCTCAGACCGCCGCCGCGCCGAACCGGATTTGTCTTGCAGGAGTAGGACGCTACAAATCGCGGTTGTAAGTGTTTTGTCTGTCTGGTCTTTTGACAGCCTTGCCACAGACTGGAAAAAACTAGAAAGAAACGAAAGCTAGTCACCGACTAGTCGTCGCATGGCCTACCAAAAGTCACTCTGCGTTCGGCTTCGCGAGTTACAGTGGCGGGGCGTATGCCTCACTTGACTTTGGTATTATGCTCATAATGTCGAAAAAAGTCGATTTAATTCGTTTTGTGGCTCATTATGATTTGCGAAATTGGCCGAAAATTCTGGACTTGTCCCCCCGCATTACCGTTTTTTTTTTCTTCCGGCACTCGCGCCGAGCAGCGTTCTGGCCGATTTCAGCGGAACGGACGGCATATAATCACTTTTGAAATAGAACATTCACCAAGCCTGGACCAACTGCTACGCTTTAGTAGCTCATAAACGTCCATAATTTATTGGATTGCAGCAGCGGGCTCATCAAGAGCAAGCGTTACCATCGCACCAAGCCGATAGAGGAAGAAATGACATTAACTGCTGACCAGATCACTGCGGTTGAACTCCGGGTTTCAAACGAGAAAAAAAGCTCGGCAATTGCCTATTTGCTGTTCGTATTCATTGGCGGGTTTGGAACTCATTGTTTCTATCTGGGCAAATGGGGGAGAGGCACTGTTGAGCTATTTTCAACAATATTTGCACTTGCGGCGCTGTTCGCAGGATACCCCGGCCCGACCGCGCTTTTTCTAGCGTTCAATGGAATCATGTTTTTGTGGGATTTGTTCTCGATTCCGAGATATACCAGACAACACTCCGAGGCGGTGCGCAATCGCACGGTGTCGCGATACTTTCCTAATGCCGTCAACACCTGACAGCGGGTCGCTCTTGTAGCGACGGCTTGAGAGCTGGAATAGTCCGCCCATAGTCCGGTTATACGAAAAATAGGCACGAAAATCGCGATTTTCGATTCAGATAAGTGCATGAAAACAAAGAGTTCGACTCCGGCCCAGCCTCGTTCGGGACGAGGGGGTCGGAGGTTCGAATCCTCTCACTCCGACCAAATTTTCTCTTGACTTCAGTGGCATAGCGCGAGCGCCTCACCGAGGTGCCGCTGAGCGTACGACCGCCTCGCGACGACCATAATGGCGCGTCGAGACCGCCGGGACCGGGAAGCGTGAGACTTTAGAGCGCCGCGACAATCCTCGGCACGCCGAGCGGGACGGCGGCTGCACGTGCTCGGGAAAATCGCCTAAAGGCGACTAGGCGAATATCCCGAGACACAAGGAGCGCCTACGGGCGAAAAAGCTTCCTCTGTGCACGTAGAAACTCGAGGAAGCTCGGATGAAAATCCTTCTGATCGGCTCGGCCGCCTGTATCACGGCCCTCATTACGACGGCGTGGTTGATGACATTCGCGAAATGGTTCCCGATAAAGGCCTTCGACAGCTTCATCATCGACTATAAGACGATGATAAGAGCGCATGTCGACTATGCGTTGATGGCGCTGTTCGGCGTCGGATTCTATGGCTCTGGCGTCGAGCTGCCCGTCGTTGCTTGCTGGTGTGTGGCGATCGGCGGTTTCTCCAATCCGACAGTCTTCACCATCGCGGCTTTCGATCCGAATTTCTGGAGCAAGCCTTTGTGGAGGGGCTATACGGCGCTGAGCTTCGTCGTGTCCTCGGTCGGATTTATCTGGATCGCCTATGCCTTGGCGATGCATGCGATCAGCTAGAGCCATCGCTCCGCGGCAGGACCTTCTCGCGGCCGAGACGCGCTATGGCCTCGGCCCACGCGACGCCGCCGCCGCGAATGTCGCGCCCAGCGAGCCTCATCCGCCGATGTCCAGGGCGATCGGGTGAAGGTTTCCTCATCCTGAGGAGCCGCGAAGCGGCGTCTCGAAGGACGAGGAAACCTTCATGCGCGGCCATCTGGAGCTCCCCATCGCGCTTCGAGACGCGCCCTTCGGGCGCTCCTCAGCATGAGGGGGAGGTTTGCTGGCCTTCGCCCGATCGCCCTATCCGCCGATGGTGGCGAGATAGTTTCGCGACAGCGTCGGCAGATCGGCGCGGAACGCCGCCTGAAAGGCGGCGGCGAACCCCTTCCCCTCCTCCAGTCCGCGCAGCAGCTCGGCGAAGCCCGCCTCGTCCTGCGCCTTCAGCCAGGCCACGAACATCGCCGCTTGGCGCAAGGCCAGCCGTTGACGATAGAGGAGATCGAATCGCGCAAAATTGCCGCCACGCTCCTCGGCGAAGGCGATGGACGAAAAATCCCGCCAGACGCCCTGCTCGCTCATGATGAGCGCATGGCCGTCGCGAATGCGCGCCCGCGCCTCCTTCTCGCTCATCTCCTCCGCGCCGGCGCCGCCCGAGATCATGACGGCGAGGCCTTCCACGAACCAGCTCGGCGGACGTTCCGCCCATAGCCCCCGCCAGCCGAAGAAATGCGCATGGGAGAGCTCACGCGTCAGCACCGGCGCCAGCCGCGCGCTCTCGGCGCCGCATAGGATCGGCGAGAGCACGACGCGGCCGAACGAGGCCATCGCCGCAATGCGCGGATCGCCCGTGCCATTGGCCTTGGCGTAATTTTCGTAGGAGCCGTAGACGCCGACAATGGGCGCATGCGCGAAAGGGCGTCCATGCGCGTCCTCGACGCTGCGAATCGCCTCCGGCAGCATGCGGCCGACGATGGTGGCGCAGCCCTCGGCCGCCGGCTCGAAATGCACTGGCGAATCGGCGGCCAGCGCCGGCAGCCATCGCGGATCGTTGAAAGCGGCGAGCGCGAAGTTCCACAGGCGCGGGACCCCGCCGAGCACGAGAGTGACGATGACCAGCAAGGTCAGCGAGAAAAAAGGTCTCATGACGAAAAATCCGCGCGGCGCGCCGTCTCTCGACGGCTAAACGCCAAATCGATCGCCGGCGCCAAAAAATATGCGCCGGAGCTTATTACAGGAAAGACGTCAGCGCGAGCCGATCGAGACCGGCGTCCAGCCCCCGGCCTCCATCTCCACGGCGAAGGAGACGCCGCGGGCGATGAGCTTGTTGCGGTCGGAAACGCCGGCGATGGGCGCGCGGTCCGATGTCGCGATCTCCGCGATCGGCGCGCCCGCCGGCGCCATCTGGTCCGGCCGCGCCAGCCCGCTGATTCGGCCGGCGACCGGCGCACGCACCGGCTCCTCGCCGATGAAGCCCAAAATTTCCTCCGCCTCGACGCGCTCGCCGATCGTCTTGCGCGCGGCGAGCGCGCCCTCCGTCATCGCGATCACGTCCCAATAGTCGAGCGCCAGACGATCCGCGTCGCGGCGGCTCGGCGGCGCGTCTCCGGCCCGCAGCACGGCGCCCGGATCGAGCCCATCGGTCGCGATGACGAGATCGCAATCCGCGCCGGCGACGAAGCCGGAGCCGACGCCGATCGTCAGCTCGGCCACATTGGCGAGAGAGCGGGCCGGCCGGCCGTCATGGTCCGGCGCCGAGACGATGACGTCCCAGGGCCAGCGCTCCACCACCTCGTCGAAAGGCCGCAGCAGAAGTGGAAGAAATTGCCGCGTCTGCATGCCGCAGAGAAATTCCGTCGGCCGGTCGGCGCGGCGCGCCTCGACGCCGCCCAGAGTGGCGATGCCGTCGAACCAGGCGTCGGCGTAGCACATGCGCCGCCGCAGAGCCCGCGGCGGCCGCTCCTGATGGAGCACAGTCGCATAGCCCTCGCCGATCAGCCGCCTCGCCACCGCCGAGGCCCTTTCCCCGACGCCGCAGACGAGGATGCAAAGCTCTTTGTTCATCGACCCTTCTCAGCCTCGATACGCGCGCGACGTTTCGCTGTGTATCAGAATTACATATTGCAACGCAACCAGCTCGCTGCGCCGCAAACCGGAACCGCGCCGCCTCGTGATCGCGAGGGGTGCGAGACGTCGCCGGCTGCTGTATAGCAGAGCCTCCAGCGATCCTGCGCGCGCGAAATGACCCATACCCACACACTCGCCGTCCGCGTCTATTACGAGGACACGGATTTCTCCGGCCTCGTCTACCACGCCTCCTATCTGCGCTTCATGGAGCGCGCCCGCACCGAGCTGCTGCGCGATCTCGGCCTCGGCCAGCGCGAGCTGCTGGAGGCGCAGGGCGGCCTGTTCTTCGTCGTGCGCGCCATGACGATCGATTTCCGCAAGCCCGCGCAAATGGACGATCTCCTCACTGTGGAGACGATCGTCCGGGAAGTGTCCGGCGCGTCGTTCGATCTCGATCAGCGCGTGACGCGCGGCGAGGAGATGCTGGTTTCCGCACAAGTGAGGATCGCCGCGGTGGAAGGCGGTCGGCCGCGAAGGCTTCCGACCGAAGTGCGCGAGAAATTCGCCGCGGTCGCCATGCCTCGCGGCGCGTGACCTTTACGGTCCCTTAAGCCTTCCGCTCATATTTTCTGATTGTGCGGCGCATCCAGGACAAAATCTCGGCGGATTCACGCTCCATACCGCTCGGGCTCCACAGCCTTCGGCGCGGCGCTGCGGGAGCGAGCGCGACGTGATTTGCCTCTATCCGCGCCTTTGGTCCCGGCGCGGGCGAGCGCCGAGGACTTCCGCCGCTCGCCGCCAGAGTTTCGCCGCCGACCCCGCGACTTCCGAGGACGACTTTCATGAATCCAGCCGAAATCGCCGCCCCGCTCTCCGGCGCCGCCGCCGAGGTCTCCATCTGGGGCATGTTCTGGGGCGCACATATCGTCGTCAAGCTGGTGATGGTCGGCCTGCTGCTGGCCTCGGTCTGGTGCTGGGCGATCATCGTCAACAAAGCGCTGCTGTTCTCGCGCACGCGCCGCGCCATGGATCGCTTCGAGGAAGTGTTCTGGTCCGGCTCCTCGCTCGAGGATCTCTACGCCAAGCTGCAGGAGCGCCCGGCCACCGGCATGGGCAGCCTGTTCATCGCCGCCATGCGCGAATGGAAGCGCTCCTTCCAGAACGCCGGCGCCTCCTTCATGGGCCTGCAGGCGCGTATCGACAAAGTGCTGGACGTCTCCATCGCCCGCGAGGTCGAGAAGCTCGAATCCAATCTCCTGGTGCTGGCGACGGTCGCCTCGGCCGGCCCCTTTGTCGGCCTATTCGGCACGGTGTGGGGCATTATGACCTCCTTCCGCTCCATCGCCGCCTCCAAGAACACCTCGCTCGCCGTCGTCGCGCCGGGCATTGCGGAAGCGCTGCTGGCCACCGCCATCGGCCTCTTCGCCGCCATTCCGGCGCTGGTCGCCTATAATAAGCTGCAGGGCGACGTCGCCCGCACCCAGGCGCGGCTCGAGAGCTTCGCCGACGAATTCTCCGCCATTCTGTCGCGCCAGATCGATCAGCACGCCGGACAGTCCGGCCGCGATCGCGCGGCCTGAGCGGGAGAAGCGGAAATGGGCGCCTCGATCGCCGCAGGACGCAAGGGCTCGGGCCGCCGCCGGCGCGGAACGCCGCGCTATGGCGCCATGGCCGAGATCAATATGACGCCCTTCATCGACGTCATGCTGGTGCTGCTGATCATCTTCATGGTCGCGGCGCCATTGCTCGCCACTGGCGTCGCCGTCGATCTGCCGCAGACCAAGGCCGGCCCGCTCAATATCGATCAGAAGCCGCTGGCCATCGCCGTGGACGACAAGGGGCAGATCTTTCTGATGGATCAGCCGATCGAGATCGGCCAGCTGCTCGACCGTCTGAAGGAGACCGCCAAAGCGGGCTTCGACGAGCGCATCTATATGCGCGCCTCCAAGACGGTGAATTACGGCCGCGTCGCCGAGATCATGTCGATGGTGACGAGCGCCGGTTACAAGAAGGTCGCTCTTGTGACCGAAGTGGACAAGAAGTGAGGGGAAGAGTTGAAGCCCTCGCGTTCCGAACCTGGCCTCGTCGTATCGGCCGCCGTCCATGCCGGACTGCTGCTGGCGACGCTCATCGCCTTCTCGGATACGAAGAAATTCGATGATGCGCAGGAGACCGTGCCGGTCGATATCGTCACGGATGCGCAGATCAATCAGGTGATGAAGGGCGAGAAGGCGGCCAAGGAGATCAAG
>NZ_LUUM01000145.1:0-1513 GCF_001644125.1 Methylosinus sp. R-45379 | reverse complement strand
TCGGCGGTCGTCGCGACGAGATAGGTCGACAGACGCGCCGTCTTGCGAATCGCCTTGTCGACGAGCTCCATTTGCTTGCCGGGCGCCGCGGCGAGATGAATGGACCAATCGAAAAAAGCGAGCGCCAGCGAGGCAGGCGAAACGCCGCCGGTGAATTGAGCCTTGATCGCCTCGCACATGCGGTCGACGGCGCGGTAAGCCTCCACGCCGACGCTTTCGTCTTCTCGGGGCAGAGGCGTCGCGCGCGTATTGAGGTCCAGACGAGGGGAGGGAGCGTTCATCGGGACTTTTTCTCCGTGAAAGAACTGGACGAGTCGTTTCGACGAGAATCGCCCGAACCGCCGCTCAGGATTTCTTCGATCGTTCGCGCCATGATTTCTAAGAGCGCATTCTCGCTACCGAGGAGCGGTTCGGCGCCGATCACATCTTTCAAAATGCCGACGCCCATCATGAATCCTGCGATGAGCGCGGCTTGACGATCCGATACGCCCTCACGCTTTCGAGTGAGCGGAGCGATGAAGTCCGCCAAGAGGAGATCGCGGAGAACGCGTGACGCGTCCGGGCTCGAAAACGAGCGAATGACGATATCGAGCGGCCTGACTTCGTTCCCGTCTTTTTTCGCCAAAATCTCTTTCGCGAGATCGTTGCTGAGGTCTTCGCCGTCGCCGCCGAACAATCGCTCTGGTCGCGCCACGGCTCTGACGGCTTCGCGAAACAGGTTCTCTTTCGAGCCGAAGCAGCGATGCACGTAAGAGATATCGACGCCCACGTCGGCCGCGAGATCGCGCAACCCTGTCGCCTCATAGGAATGGGCCGAGAAGCGCAGAATCGCTGCTTTGAGGATGCGTTCGCGCGTTGTGTCCTCCGAACAGGAGCGAATGACAATTTTTGACATTATCCCTCGCAGCGGCATTGCATTGAAAAATAATTACGCCTAGGATGCGAGTCGGTCAACACCTGATGACTAAAATAAATGCGAGCTTCTCAAAGTATCATGCTGGTCGTTCTGGCGTGTGTGCTCGGTTATTATATGGAGTCGACGTGATGTCTGATGCAAAACAAGGTGATTCGACACAGGCGATGCGGTCCGCGTAGGCGTATTATCCTTTATTCGGCGTGGATTTCTTGAGATCCGTGCCTGGGGCTCCGACGCAGTTTTATTTCGGCCTCTATCGTGGAACCCTCGATCTGGCCGCGCGTCGACTCCAGGCCCAGGCCGAATACGTCAAGAAGCTGTCTGAGATCGACCAGCCCGGGGACGCCATGGCCGCTCACAGCGCGTTTGCGCGCGAGACGATCGAGAGTTGGTTCGAAGAAGGTCGGCGCCTGTTCAATGAGAGTCGGGCCTTCGTCACTCCGAGCAAATGATCTGTAGGCGACGTGATCGAGAGCGCCCTTTGGCGAAGGGACATCGCGCGAGAGTCGATGTCCCGACCGGAATCCGGCGACATGTCGCCCACGAACGACTAGAGGCCGTCATGAGAGAAAGATCGGTTCGATTGACGTCGTCTCC
>NZ_LUUM01000144.1:0-1751 GCF_001644125.1 Methylosinus sp. R-45379 | reverse complement strand
GGCGCCGATGCGCGAGACCGAGACTTACGAGGCGTTTTCGTCATGCTGCCCAAAAAAAAGTTTCACGGTTTTTCCGACCAAAAAATCTGCGCGTGACACCCATGCCGGTCGGGGCTCCCTTCGGGCCTCAGACTTTTTACCCCCCCCCTGGGGTGGCGCGGGGCGGGCGTGGTCGCGCGCCTCAGCGGCCGTGCGCTCGGATCTGCTTCGCCTCGGCGGTCTTGCGGTTGTGGCAGCCACCTCGCTTGCCGTCGGCATGGGGGCGACCATTGCCGCCCGTGGCGACGCAGAGCTGCTGCACATTGTGCGGGTCGAGGTCAGCGCCGCCGTCGCGACGCTCGATGATATGGTCGAGGATCAGATCGACCGGCGAGCCGTCACCTTCATAGGTCTTGCCGCAGCGCTCGCAGACCCTGCCGCGCTCGGCCCGGATTTGCTTTTTGAAGGCGTTCCATCCCGGCGACCGATAGAAGTCATCGGTCCGCTTCTTCACTTCGATCTTGGCGCGCATCGGCCGCACCTTCGGGGCCAAGGTCTTCAGCTTCATCGGGATGGATTCGCCATTGCTTCGCACTTCCCGCTTTGCGGGCCGTTCCGCTTCGCTCTTCGGAGGCCGTTGGCCTATCACCCGAGCGAAGCGGCTCCAGCTTTAGTGCGCATGGGCGCTGGAGCGCCGACTGGTTCGATCCTTGTCCGCCTGCTTCGTCGGAGGCCGAGGGCCTTGCTCCAGAAGCTCGACGTAGCCTGCCTCCATTGGCACAGGAGTCATGCGACCGAGTAGAGCGACTCCTATGATGAGCATTCCGCGCCTGTCAATCGATTCCACCGTTGCGCATGCGCCGGCGAACGGCCCCATGACGACGCGAACCGTCGCGCCGGCGCGAATCTCGACACGCTCCTCGGCGCGCTCCGGCGCATGATTCCGGTAGAATTCCACGAGTCCTTCAGGCATCGGCGCAGGCGTCTCGCCGCCCGCATAGCAGAGGAAGCCGACCACGCCGGGGGCTGTGGATATCGCGAAGACGCGGCCGAAGCTCGCCTCCATCCGCAGGAACAGATAGCGCCCGAAGCGCGGGCGCCTCACTTCGCGGCGAATGATTCGCTCGACGCCCGCCACAGTCCGGCGCTCGGTGAGCCTCACACGATCGACCGGCCGCCAGACATCGAAGCCCGCCGCGCTCAACCGCAGGCAGACGTCGAAATCCTTGCCTTCGCGCGCCTCCACCACATACCAGCGCCGCTCATCCGCCATCACGCCCGCCATTTGCGCGCCCATGTCTCGCCTCATCCGCCGATCGCCCGACTCGTCGCCACCGCACGCCACGCCCGCCTCACGCCGCCGCGCCATCCGGCCCGGCCCGCGCCGCGCCGCCATTGGCCGCGGCGCTGGACGCAGGAAGCGGCGGCGGCCATTCACTGTTGCGCGAAAAGCCCTTTCCCCCGCGGCCGTCGATCAGCAGCGGCATTTCCACGGCATTGGCGTCACCCTCGCGCGCATAGCCGCCGTCGCGTCGATCGCGCCAATAGAGCCGCACATCGCGCGCCGCCTTGTGATATTCGAGCCAACGCCAGAATTGCGCCGTTCCGAAAGCAACGAAGAACGTCGCGCCGCCCAGCGCCGCCGCGCTTTCCACGCTGCGCGCCTTCAGCGATTTCCACCCTTCGCCGAGCAGCCAACGCTTCGCCTGCCAGGGATTGCGCACGCCATTCGCATGCGCCTCGGCCCAATAGCGCGGCGCGCCGTCCAGCGC
>NZ_LUUM01000143.1:0-1208 GCF_001644125.1 Methylosinus sp. R-45379 | reverse complement strand
TATCCGATAGGATTAAAGTATTGGCCGAAGTCTAATGCCCTAATAAAGGCGTCGATCTCATACGCACAACGATTCCATGATATCTTAAACCCTGTAGGAGGCATCTTATTACGTGCAAAAAATGTGCGTTCGTCACGATCTTGCTTGCTAAACACCTCGCAGTTGCAGGACAGATCGCCGATCAGGAGTTCAAACGATTGGATCGCAGCATAAAAACACTTCATGTTGAGGGTAAACGCAGTTTCGTCAGCTTTAACTTTGACAGGACATTGTATAATGATATCGCCAGCATCTACAAGGTAGCTCATAACATGCCAGGTAACCCCATGGATAGTCTCTCGATGTATAATAGCCCAGGAAGTCGCATATGTTCCAGCAAATCTAGGCAACAGAGAGTCGTGATAGTTGACAGCATACTTCCGTGGGCGAGCCAAAATCTCCCTTGGCAAAATTAGGCCATTGGCTATGCTAAATAGGTAATCAAATGGTTGTTGGCTCAAAATTCCGTCAAGGTCACATGTAGGCCCGAAGTTCGAAATATTGCTTCTGCGTGCCCATTCATTAACTACTGAATCCGGGGAGATAATGCCACGGAGTTCATGCCCGTGTCTCAGAATTATTTCAGCGCACCGTATAGTTAATCGGCTTCCTCCGATAATAAAGCAGCTAAATTTGTTCTGGGTCCGCACGGCTTTGTTGCGTGAATTAGCAGAAGACCTAGTCACCACGTCGACCTCGCCTTGCGCTGGCAGTTCTCGATAATTGAAAGACGCTGTCGCCCTCGTAGGCTGTCAAGGAAATCGGGAATCAAGGGGTCTCGCGGCGTCATCGCTCAGCTGGCGTATTTCGGCCTTGAGCGCGATATGCAATTTACGCCATTACCAACATGAGCAGCCCGATAGACCTCGACGCCGGCGCGCGCAAACTCCTCGATGAGAAGAATCTGTTGCGCGTAGCGCCGGCTCAGATGACCGGCATCATACCCTCGCACCTTCGCCGTAAACTTTCAAGCCAGTGCTATCGGTGTGAACCAAAGTTGTGGGGTCAGGCGCCGCGTGGCTGTAATCCTTTCCGGGCATTGTCGTTGGCGGCGGCGCGCTTTTGCTTGAGGTTGTCCCAATAGCCAGTCGCCGTTTATCCGCACGAACCGCAAGGCGAGCATGTGCTCGGCGTGCTCGACGCCGCCACGCGCCGGACCGTTTCAACCG
>NZ_LUUM01000142.1:0-1609 GCF_001644125.1 Methylosinus sp. R-45379 | reverse complement strand
GTGAAGACGCGCTCTTTCAAGCCCATGGCGGCGGTCAGCGCCTGCGCGGCGGGGATCCGGATCATTCTCGCGCATGAAGTCATCGACGAGAAATCGAATGAGATCCCCGCCGCGCAGGCGCTGACCGCCGCCATGGGCTTGAAAGAGCGCGTCTTCACGCTCGACGCCATGCACTGCCAAAAAAACCTTCGAGATCGCCAAAGCGACCGGCAATGATCTCATCGTGCAAGTCAAAGGCAATCAGCCGAGCCTGCTGCAACACTGCGAACATGTCGCCGCGACGGCGGCTCCAATCGCCACGGCCGACAGCCGCGATCTGGCGCGCAATCGCCAGGAAGACCGGCATGTCGAGGTCTACGCTCCCGGCGGCGCCCTCTGCGACGGCGAATGGGGGACGTTGATCGCCGCGATCGTGCGCGTCACACGCTCGACATTGATCCGTTCCGCCGCCACGGGGATGTGGAAACGACGGGAGGAAGCCGCCTTCTATGCGTCATCCGTCATGCTGCCCGCAGAAACCTTCGCCAGCGCCATCCGCGGCCATTGGGCCGTGGAGAACGAAAACCATTGGGTTCGCGACGTGACGCTCGCCGAGGACGCGAGCCGCAAGGAAGCACACCGGCTGGTTTGCCGGGGCTACACCGACGTCGTAGACGCCGATTTGTCGAAATATTTCGACACGATTCCGCATTCGGACCTCCTCAAATCGGTGGCCCGACGCATCGTCGACCGGCACGTGCTACAGTTGATCAAGCTGTGGCTGAAAGCGCCAGTCGAGGAGCGGGACGGCGACGGGAGACGGCGCATGAGCGGCGGAAAGAGCAGCATGCGCGGCACGCCTCAAGGCGGGGTCGTCAGCCCAATGCTCTCCGTGATCTACATGAACCGCTTCCTGAAGCATTGGCGGTTGACCGGACGGGGCGAGGCTTTCCGCGCGAACGTCGTCAATTACGCCGACGACTTCGTCATCCTCAGCCGCGGATATGCGGAGGAGGCCTTGGCGTGGACGAAGGCAGTAATGACGAAGCTCGGGCTGACGATCAACGAGGTGAAAACCTCGCTGAAAGACGCTCGACGGGAGAGTTTCGACTTCCTCGGCTACTCCATCGGCCCCCGTCACCTTCCAAACGGAGGCCGACGGTACCTCGGCGCGAGTCCATCGAAGAAGAGCATATTGCGGGTCAAAACGAAAGTCAGCGAGCTTTTGCGGCCGAGCAACAAGGGCGCGTGGCCGATCGTGCGCAACCGGCTGAACCGGCTTTTAGCCGGATGGTCGGCGTATTTCGGCTACGGCTCCTTGGCGTCGGCCTATGAGGCCGTTGATCGGCACGTCTACGATCGCGTGATGTGCTTCCTGTGCAGACGACACAAGGCGCAAGGACGAAGCATGCGCCAATTCCCGCGGGACCATGTCCATGGCGAATTGGGAGTATTGCGTCTTCGGCGTGGGCGCCAAGTGTCGCCGGCGAGTGCTTTGCGATGAAGCTGGTCGGAAAGCCGGATGCGGGAAATCTGCACGTCCGGTTTGATGAGCGGGGAAGGGAAACGGAGCGCGATCCAACGCGTCACCGCGCCCTTCCTCGACTCTACAGATCAAGGGCAAGAAGCG
>NZ_LUUM01000141.1:0-1691 GCF_001644125.1 Methylosinus sp. R-45379 | reverse complement strand
AGAGCATTATCCGCCCGACGCCGTTAAGAGCCTTCGCTCCTTTTCCTTGGCGGAGGCTGCATATTTTCTGGGCGTGACGTCATCTAACATTAAGAAGCTCCATCTCGAAGGCAAGGGCCCTACTCCCGCCACCTCGGCGTCTGGACGTAGGAGCTACACGGCTGAGCAAATGTTAGAGTTGCGGCAGTATCTCGATCGTCACGGGCGAGCCGATTACAAAAAATATGTGCCGCATCGACGTGGGGGGGAAGAACTCCAAGTCATCGCCGTCGTCAATTTCAAAGGCGGCAGCGGAAAGACCACGACGGCGGCTCATCTGGCCCAGCACCTCGCTCTCACCGGCCATCGCGTGCTCGCAATTGACCTCGATCCACAGGCCTCCCTATCCGCGCTTCACGGTATTCAGCCCGAGCTCGATCGGAATCCGTCACTCTACGAGGCCCTACGTTACGATGGCTCGAAGAAGCCGATTTCCGAGGTCGTTCGGCGTACCAATTTCCCCGGGCTCGACATCATTCCTGCGAATTTGGAACTGCAGGAATACGAATATGAAACGCCTCTCGCCGCTTCCGACAAATCCTCGGCCGAGGGGCGGATGTTCTTCACCCGGATCACCGACGCACTGAAGGAGGTCGATCACGATTATGACGTCGTGGTGATCGATTGCCCCCCGCAGCTCGGCTATCTCACCTTGACCGCATTGGCGGCTTCCACCGCCGTTCTCATCACCATCCATCCTCAGATGCTGGACGTCATGTCGATGAGCCAATTTTTGTTGATGCTGGGCGGCGTTCTTCAGTCGATCAGCGGAGCCGGAGCCGATGTCCGCCTCAAATGGTTTCGGTATCTCGTCACGCGCTACGAGCCGACCGATGGCCCGCAGGCGCAAATGGTCGGTTTCATGCAATCGCTGTTTCCAAAACAGATGCTCAAAAGCCCGATGGTGAAATCGACCGCTATTTCGGACGCGGGGATCACCAATCAGACGCTGTACGAGGTCGAGCGCGCCCAATTCACGCGCGCAACATATGACCGCGCATTGGAGGCGTTGAATGCGGTCAATGAGGAGATCGCAGCGCTCGTCCATCAAGCGTGGGGGCGGAGATGATCTTCATTTTGACAGCCGTGCAGAATTGCCGAACCGCTAAATTCCTCAAGAGATTAGCGCAAGGGAGAGGAGCCTGATATGGCCCGTAAGAACCTCTTGGCGACTATCACGGGGGCGGAGACGCCGAAGGCCGATGTTGCCGCGCGGCATGATTATGCGCTTCGCGGAGCGTCTCGTTCGATGATGCTTTCGATCGATGAGATGGCCGAGAACGCGAAGAAAATGCTCGCCGGGGAAACAGTCGTCGAACTCGATGTCTCACTTCTAGATCGCTCATTTGTCGCGGATCGCATCGAAGACGACGATGCTGATTTCGCCGATCTGCGCGAAGCGATCAGGGAGCACGGACAATCGACGCCGATTCTTGTGCGGCCTCATCCGCAGAGCAAGGGTCGATTCATGATCGTGTTTGGCCACCGTCGCGCGCGCGTCGCCAAAGAACTGGGTATTCCTGTACGCGCGGTGATCAAGAACCTGGAGGATATCGCGCATATTATCGCGCAAGGTCAGGAGAATACCGCACGAGCAAATTTGTCGTTCATCGAAAAGGCGCTGTTCGCCCAGAAGCTCCTCGATATGGGGC
>NZ_LUUM01000140.1:0-1129 GCF_001644125.1 Methylosinus sp. R-45379 | reverse complement strand
TCCGACATGCGGCGATCACGATCGCCGGCGTCGAACTCATGCATCGCATCAGGAAGGGTCAATTCGCACTGGGCAAATTCAAAGCCGCAGGCGGAACTGCGCCCGAAATCTGGAGCGCAGTGCTGGCTGCCTGACCCTCAGGAAATACCAGTCCCCTTCGCGCAGCCGTCCGTGATATTTGCACCGCAACCTGCGCAGCACGGTAGGCAGCTCGAAGAAATCGGTTGGTGAAACACTGATACGAGAATCTATTGCGGTAATGGTCATCGTATTACTCCTTCTTTCTTGGGGCTGAAATAACCAGCGCCAAGCCGCTCGCGACGATCGCAGCGCTGGAAAAATCGAGAATGCGTAACGGCGTCTTGAGCACGAGAGCGGATAGAACGACGCCGAAAAATGGATTGAGGAGGTGGTAGGACGACGCCATGGCGGCGCCGGTCAGTCTTATGAGCAGTAGCCACAGTCCCATGCCGCCGATCGTCACCACGATCACGAGATAGAGAATGGCCGCAGCACTCTCGGTCGTCGGCGCGATCAAAGGTCTTCCAAAGAAATAGGCGATAGGCAACAGGACAACCGCGCCGGTCACGGACTGCCAGAGATTCAACTGATTGATCGGATAGTGCTGTGCTCGCGCGTGGAACAGTACCGTCGCCAATGAGAACGAGGCAGTTCCCAAAATGGCGAGAGCAATGCCCGTGAGACTCGCGATCTCCCCGAAATCGACGCCGGTGGCGAGGAGTACGCCCGTAAATCCGAGCGCTATGCCCGCCGCCTGTCGAAGCGACATCGCTTCGCTCTCGAAAAGGGAAGACAGCAGCAGAGTGAAAAATGGTGCGCAGCTGACGATGACGACGACTAGAACGGGCGAGATATAGTTCAGCGAATAGAACGTCAGACCAAGATATGCGCAGTTGTTCAACAGGCCGAGCAGAACGCCTGTCTCGACAGCGTTCCTATTCGGCTTCGGTCGCGTGGCGACGACGAGCACGCCGAGAAGGAGCGACGCGATCGTGAAGCGGACGACCAGCACCGTGAAAGGATCGTAATCGCGGAGAGCTATCTTTCCGGCTACGAAAGCTGAACTCCAAATTGCGCTGAAGGCGAGCACTAGAACAGAGAGAGAATT
>NZ_LUUM01000139.1:0-1626 GCF_001644125.1 Methylosinus sp. R-45379 | reverse complement strand
TCCAGACGACGCGCGCAATCTGGCACATCTCCGGATAATAGTCATAGGCGGGCTCGAAGCCGATAATCTCGTCGCCCGGCGCTAAAAATGTCAGCAGAAAGGCGAAAAGCGCTTCCGTGGCGCCGCAGAAAACGGTCGCCTGCTCAAGCGGATCCCCGACGGGAAAGGCGCAGGCATGATCGCCGATGGCGCGCCGCAAATCGGCGAGTCCTTCGGGCGGCGAATATTGGTTGTTCCCCGTCGCAATCGCTTCGCGCGCGGCGGCGAACATATCGCTTGGGCCAATATCCTCAAGAACGCCTGACGCAAGATCGATCGCGCCATATCTCTCGGCGAGCGCGCGCATTTGCATATAGACATTGGCCGCCGCCGGCGGAGCGGCGCACAGCGCCATTGCGTCGCGCATCTATTGCGTCCGATAAAAGCGGCAGGGATTGTCCCAGAGAATCTTTTCCTTCGCCTCGCGCGCGATCGGGGCCTCGACGATTTCCTTCACTTCCTCGCCGAAGGCGTGATCGGGATGTGGGAAATCCGTGCCAAAGAGAAGCCTGTCGACGCCAAGGCAGTCGATCACCATGTCGAGATAGGGTTCGCACCCTTCGACGGACACATAGCATTGGCGCTTGAAATATTCGCTGGGCGGGCGCTTCACGGCCGGAACCTCATCCCGCCAGAGGCGATATTCGGAATCCATCCGCCACAGAAGATAAGGCACCCAGCCGCAACCCGCTTCGAGAAAAGCCACCTGAAGATCGGGATAGGTTTCGAAAACGCCATTCTCGACGAGTGTGAGGAAAGCCATCATCTGCTCCATCGGATGACAGCAGGTATGCATGGAGAAATGAGTGAAGAAACGATCCGCACCGGCGGCGGGGAGCTGCGCGTGGCAGCCCTCATGAATGGCGACGGAGACACCATTCTCCGTGCAGCTTCGCCAGAAGGGCGCAAAGTACGCGCAGCCGATCGGCTCGCCGTTGATCGGATTGGGGCGGACGATCACCGCGCGGGCGTTGAAGAGGCGCGCCGCTCTCGCGACCTCCGCGGCCGCGGCCACGGGATCGTGCAGGCTGATGAGGGGCACGGGAATAAGACGCTTTCTGTCGAGCGAACAGAAGCTCCAGATCCAATCATTATAGGCGCGGGCAATCGCAGCGGCCAAAGCCGGGTCAACCCCTTCTATGGCGACGACGCCGAGCCCAAGTGACGGATAGAGATAAGAGCGTTCGATGCCCTGCCTGTCCATTGCGAGCAGCGTCGAGCGCGCGTCGAAATTCTGGTCGCGATAGTCGGAATACCAAGCGTCTATATTGGTCTGAAACGCGCGCGCGAGTTCCTCCGGATAATGGCGATAGATAGGCGCGCCGTCGACCCGCATCTGGCCCCAATCGAAGCCGGAGAGGCGTTCGCGCCGGGGCGCTCTCTCGCGAAACGCCGAATCGATGTAATCGACCCAGATCTGATCCGGCTCCATGACATGGCAATCGGCGTCGATAATTCGCAATTCGGACATACAAGACTCTCTCAAGGACCTGCGCTGCGCTCGCCCTCTGGCGTTGCAGGCAGGAAGGATGCGCGCGGGTCGGCCAATGCGCGTCGCCCGAAATAAAATTCTGCAGAACATTCCGG
>NZ_LUUM01000138.1:0-3378 GCF_001644125.1 Methylosinus sp. R-45379 | reverse complement strand
GCCGCTCGTCGAGGCGGCGTATTTCGGCGCGCCTGTGATTGCCAGCGACATTTCCGTGTTTCGTGAGATCGGCGGCGATACAGCGTGTTATTTCGATCTTCTCGACATTGGAAGCCTTACGGAACGCATTTGCCAAATGCTCAGGACGAAAAAGATCGCATCGAGGATCCCTTCCATCAGTTGGGTCGAATCGACAAGGGAGCTGATGAAAATGCTGCATGAAGAACGTTATCAGCGTAGTCTCTGTTGAGAGTTTCCGTCGCTTTTTGATCCGTTTCGAGCTGTGGTTATAGACGGAAATGACCGTATCGATCGTTCGTCCTACGTTACCAGCAATGAAAGCAGGAGTTCGGCCAGTCGCTTCTGATATTCCGCAGCCGTCCAGCCTCGTTTCACCACGAGGTCGTCCCAAGTGGTCGACGACGTCGTTGTCCAGATCAGATCCGCGGCTGTGGAAGTGTCGAGGCCGAGGCGGAGTTTGCCCTCCGCAGCGATGCGCGCGGCCACAGCGCGGCATCCCTCTAGCCGATCGTTCTGCCGATCCTGCCACGCGTTCTGCGCCGCAGGATCTTGCCGGCGAAGGACATCAAATGCGTCCGCGAGCGGCTTGTAGGCGGGACTGAGCCGGGCCTGGAGGTCGATAATCGCGAGCAGCGCCGCTATTCCGCTTTCAGCGGCCCTGATGCGCGCCTGTTCTTGGACGATCCCTCGGCGTCCATCCGCGAAACGGAGAAGTGCTATGAAAAGATCTGATTTGTCGGAGAAAGCAAGATAGAGCGCTTGGCGTGAAAGGCCTGCCTCATCCGCGATCGCGCTCATGGTGATGGTTTTTGCCCCGCTTTCGATTAGTCTGAGAGCCGCTTGCAGGATACGCGAGCGAGTTGTCGTCTCTGAACTTGACACCGTGTAAACTCCGAGTCACTTTACACTGTGTAAAGGCATGCGCCTTCCTTGTGAAGGCGCAACGAAAGGGACTCGATGCTAATACACACTTTCAGAGGCGAGGGCCGCGTGTTCGGCTTCACGCGCGTCGAGGACGGGATGAATTTGCCTAAGCAATACGGCCCCTGGACCGTGTTCAAGTCCTTCGAGATGCACAGGGACGAGCCTCACGCCGGGATCGATGTAAATGCGTGCCTGGACGATATCTCCGAGCACGGATTCCACCTGACCGATGCGCATCAGCGCATCACTCATTTGGCGGTTTCGTAGCTCCAGAGTCAGGGTGGATCACGCACGCAGATTGCGCTTGAAAAAAGGTCATAAGAAGTTTGCGGAGCCATCTCTCTTCCCCGGCGTCGTCCCGAGCCGTTGGCCTGCAGTGCCGCAAAAGCGGCACCCAGGGGACGATGTTCTACGCGTGCGCCATGCGTCGACTCCTTCGCGGGAATGGGTAAGAATGCCCCGAAGAAATTGCCCCCGGGTACTGCCTGCCCGGGGTCAAAACCTGCAGGCAATGAATTTAGAGAAGCGATGTTGCACTAACATCCTATGAGGACAAAAACATTGAAAAATGATATCTCAGAACAGTATTTTCGTGCCTATCCTGCATCCTTTGAACAACAACGGTTGTGGTTTATTGATCAGCTCAAGCCGAACATCTCCGCCTACAACATCAATACATCTATACGCTTAGTTGGTCATTTGGATGAAATACTTCTGGAAGAATGCCTAAACGAGATCGTTCGGCGCCACGAGAGCCTACGTACAACCTTCAAAAATGAAGCTGGGCATCTGCCAGTTCAAGTGATCGCACCAAGCCTGTCAATTGAGATGCCTGTGATCGACCTAAGCGCTCTGCCCGAAGGTGGACGTGAAACCGGGGCTCAACGCCTAGCGAAACAGGCGGCAGCATTACCGTTTGATCTGGAGACCGGTCCTCTCGCGCGGTTCCAATTGTTGCACCTGGCAGCGCGGGATCACATGCTTTTGCTGACGATTCACCACATCATCTTTGACGGTTGGTCTATGAGTGTTCTCTTGCGGGAACTGTCCGCACTATACAGTGCTTATGCGAAGGGCCAACTCGTCCATCTTCCGGAATTGCCCATCCAATACGCCGACTATGCAATCTGGCAGCGCGATCTCCTGCGCGACGAAATGCGCGAAAGACTACTCTCTTATTGGAAAAAGCAGCTGGCTGACCTGCCCGTGTTGGAGTTGCCGACTGAGCGGCCGCGCGGGGCGCTTCAGACTTTCCGCGGCGCCCAGCAATACCTGGATATACCGAGAGCGCTAACTGATGGGCTCAAAGCGCTAAGTCAACAGAACAGGTGTACCTTGTTCATGACCTTGCTAGCGGCCTTTCAGACCCTGCTCCATCGCTACAGCGGGCAAGACGACATCGTCATTGGCATCCCCTTCTCCGTTCGGGACCGTCCGGAGACCAATGAGATCATTGGCTGTTTCGTCAACTCTCTGGTGCTGCGGACCGATGTCGCAGGGGACCCCAGGTTCACAGAGCTTTTGACCCGAGTCCGTGAGGTATGCTTCGGTGCCTACGCTCATCGGGATTTGCCGTTCGAACAAGTCGTTGAGGAGCTGCGACCCGAGCGGGACATGGACCGAAATCCGCTGTTTCAGGTGATGTTCGTATTCCAGAACAGCCCCGCAATGGAGCTAGACCTGCCGAGCTTGAGTGTAGAATTCCTCCCAATAGAAAGTGGAATGGCAAAGTTCGACCTGACCCTCGATATGAGCGAAGGTCCAGACGGACTAAGAGGGACACTGGAATACAACACTGATCTATTCGACGCCGCCACTATCCAGCGTATGGGCGGGCATTTCCAGACGCTCCTGGAAGGCATCGTCACAGCCCCCGAGGTGCGCCTGTCTGAATTGCCCTTGCTTACTGTTGCTGAGCGCCGGGAACTGCTGGTGGAGTGGAACGACACCGCCGCCGATTTCCCGGGCAATCGGTGTATCCACCAACTGTTCGATGACCAAGCCGCCAGGTCTCCCGAGGCGGTGGCATTAATCTACGAAGACCGGCAGCTCACGTATGGCGAACTCAACGCCCGAGCCAATCAACTCGCCCACTATTTGCGCACACTTGGCGTCTTGCCGGAGGTGCTAGTAGGGTTGTGTATGGAGCGCTCGCTGGAGCTTGTGGTGGGGGTCTTGGGTATCCTAAAGGCGGGTGGGGCGTATGTCCCGCTGGACCCGACTTACCCGAAAGAGCGGCTAGCGTTCATGCTACAGGACTCCGGCGCCCCCGTGGTGGTAACGCTGGGCAGACTGGCATCGGCCTTGCCGCCATTTACCGGGGCCGTCGTTTGCCTTGATTCCGAATGGCCTGTGATTTCCGCAGAGAGTCCGGACAGCTTCGACCTGTTGCCTCTGCCAACGGCCGAAAATCTTGCGTACGTGATGTACACC
>NZ_LUUM01000137.1:0-1532 GCF_001644125.1 Methylosinus sp. R-45379 | reverse complement strand
TGGTGCCGCAAGAGGGATTCGAACTCACGGCAGAGCCCAAGTCTTTGAAATGTCCGCTCTCCGCTCTTTAGAGGTCGGTCGGCAGGATACATTGCAGCGTACATCCTCGCGTAACCGAGGGCAAGTTCGATGTATTCCAATCAGACGCTCTGAGGGGAGCGACCGCCGGAACGGAGTAGGGTTCGGTGGTGTGGTTCGTATGCTGCCACGCTGCTGGCGTGGCAGCGGGCGAGCTCCGCGCGTACTCGATGAGCCCCGTCCGAGCGGGGCCTCCGAGCGGCGTTTCGGGCGGATCAGGAGCGAAAAGATCTGACCGGAGCCCTCCGGTCGATCCTGAACAAGGTCGACGCATCCGGGCGACCTCGAGGATTCTCGGCATCAGGGGGCTCCGTCGTGACTGGAGTCGGCAGCTTACCGAATGGCTCAAAGCCGGAGGGGCGACGCTTCCAGAGGCGGCGTTGTCGAGGATCGAGCGGCTTCTCGACCTGCTGGAGCCGGTCATGACGCAGCCGGGTCGCCGATGGTGCGCGGTCGCACAGGGTTCAAGGGATCCAGAAGTCGACCGGAGTCGATGGGTCGACGAGAGGATCGATTTTTCCGGTGGCGGTGGAGCGATGTCTCGCCTTCAGAGCGATCGAGAGGTCTATGGCGATGCTCGCCATTTCCATCCGCGCGCGAAAAATTTTCCATGCTTCCGTCCCCACATTTCCCGAGTCGCTGGCCCAATCGTCTCGCAGCATGCTCGACAGTACGTCGCGGGTCATCGCGGAAGTCCGACATCGATCACAGAACTTGTCCAGGATCATCTGGGCCTCGTGAGGGGGCGCCTCGGCGCATTTGGTCGATAGAGCGGCGACCAGGGGCTCGCATTCGAGCCGGCGAATTTGAAATTCGAGCGGGTCCGCATAGGAGCGTGTCTCCCGTCTCAGCGCCGTCGAGTCCGGCTGAGCGATATCCCCTCCGATCATAGCCATATCCCATCCGACGGCTCCGACCAGACGTCCTACGAGTCGCGCCGTCGAAAGCGTGATCGGTCCCTCGATGAACAAACTGTCCTCTCGGATCATCAGTTCGGCGCTTTCATAGCGGATGGCGATTGCGCGTAAGCCGACCGGCTCCATTTTGATCGGCTCGCCCGCCCGAAACGCGATCCGACCCCAGCGAATGGCGCGAAGCACGACCTTGCCGGGAAACATCGCTGTCTCGGGCGTCGGCCGAATTGAGGGAAGGCGCTTTTCGAGTGCGGTGACTTCGTCGGCCAGACGCGTCCGTGCGATGGTCGCGTCGAGTTCCTCTTCGTATGCCTCCTCCCATTCGCGGCGCCGCTCTCGTCGGGCGTCCAGCGTGGAGAGAGATTTTTGCGCAAATTTTGTCTCTGGGGCGAGGAACACCCCGCGGGGCAGACGTGGCTCCGGCGCGGGGAAATCGCGGGCCGCGTTCGACTCCGCGACCACACGGACTCCGCACCCATGTCGCTCGGCGACCCTATTGATCGCGTCGGCGATTGTTCGTCGAATTGCCCGGCCTTTGTC
>NZ_LUUM01000136.1:0-1616 GCF_001644125.1 Methylosinus sp. R-45379 | reverse complement strand
TCGTATGGTAGTCGGGCGCAATGCGAATGCGGCGCAGATTGATGTGGCCGCGCAGCGGCTCGCAGCTCACGAAGCGGATGGCGGCCGGCGTCGCGAGAAGATCGGGGATGCGCTCATTGGCGCGCGGCTGATCTTCGGCGGTCACGCCGGGCCATACGTTGGGGAGAGGCCATTTCCGCAGCTTGATATCGTCCGGCATGTCGATGTCGCCGATGCTCTCGACGGGCCAATTGTCGTCTGGCGCGACTTGTTTCGCGATCCACATGTCGACAATGGCGCGAGCAATTCGATGCGGGGTTCTCGGGTCGGACATATAGGCGCGCATCCGCGCCGACCGCTTCGTCAGGTAGATGAGAATATGCTGCGGGCAGAGCGCGGCGATGGCGAAGATTTTGTCGAGCCATTCGGTCTCGACCCAATCGCCGAAAATATCGGTCATGGAACAGACGAATATTCCAGTCGGCTGCTTCCAGCGCAGCGGGGCGAGCAGCGTTTGCTCGTCGAGATAGTGCTCGACGTCGGCTCTGTGGCCCGGTCTATAGGCGAGGCCCGTGCCGCCTATGCCGGGGCGCTGGTTCCAGCGTTCGGCGTAGCAATTGGCGCAGGCGGGCGAGACCTTCTCGCAGTGCCAGCCTCGCGCGCCCGTGCGTCGATCGCGCGCGCGGATCGGGTTCCATGTCTTGCCGCGGCCGAGTCCGGCGTGCGCCCATTCGATCTTGGTCATGATGCGTCGGCCTCCGTGGCGCGCATGCGCAGATAGGCTACGGTGGCGGCCGTCCGCGTATGGACGCCGAGGGCGAGATAGATGTTGCCGAGATGAGCGTCGACGGTGCGGAAGCGCGACCCGATTTGTGCGGCGATCTGCTTGCTGCTGAGGCCCTGCGACAAAAGCGCGAGGATTTCGTGCTCGCGCGGGGTCAGCTTACGCGGCGCGGATGCGCGGCGCGCTCTGGCTCGGCGCAAATAGATCTTCACCGTCTCCGGCGAAAGACCGAGTTGGCGGCCCGTCTCTATGCGCGTTGCGCCGGCGTGATGGGCGGCAAGTATCTGCGCCTCTCTGGGCGGCAGCGAATTACGGAGATCGTTTGTCATGCGCTGGGCTCCTCGGCCGGCGGCGGAACCGTGGCCCAATCCGGCATGTCGAAAAGCGGGAATGGCCGCGTTCCCATGATCGCGCCGATGAAATTCGGCAGCTTGTCGATCTGGACGAGCAAGGGGCGCTTCATCGCGTCGGCGCTGGCTTTCAGGACGAAGTGTGTATCACCCTCGCCGAGCTCCGCGATCGGCGCGAACAGCGCATAGAGGCTCGGGTTCATGAATATGGCGGAGCAGTCGGCGTCGTCGCCGGCGATCGCCTCGCGCCAGGGAAGCGTCTTGCCTTCATCTTCGATCCGGTAATCGTCGGCGCGGATGGTGTTGCCATCCTCGATCATGACATGCGCCATGCAGGGCGCATTCTCTCCGCCCTCGATCTCGGGATGGTTCATCTGGGGAAAGAGCAGAGCGCAAACGCCGTGCAAATAGACCTCGCCCGGCTGCATCCACTCTGGCGGATCGAATTCCAAATTCCAGCCTTGGTCGAACATGGCGACAGGCTTCGCCGGCGCGCAGCGGAC
>NZ_LUUM01000135.1:0-28055 GCF_001644125.1 Methylosinus sp. R-45379 | reverse complement strand
GCGACGCCGGTGAGGAGCGACAGCGCGCCGCCCTGGCCGAGCGCATAGATCGCGGCCTTTTGGGCGGCGCCATGCTCCGGCTCGCTGTCGAAATCGAGCCCGGAAGCCTCGATGGCCCGCCGGATGTCGGCGGCCGCCAGCGCCCCCGAAGTGTCGAGCGCGGCGCGCGCGGCATGGGAGCGGAGGTTCGCCTCGACGCGGATCTGTGCGGAATTGGTGACGCGGAGCACCTGTCGCGGCTCGTCGTCGGCATTCTCGCGCTTCGCCCATGCGGCGACCAGATCGACATGTTCGCCGTGAAGCTCGACGCCCTTGGGCTCGATCAGCTCGACGACCCGGTCGATGTCCTTCACGCCGCCGGCGACGCCCACGCCGATCAAGCCGCGCGCGGCGTGGATGCGAAGACGATCATGGTCGATGACGGCCGCCGTGTGGAATTCCTCGGCGAGATGTTTCGCCGCGAAGGCGTAGGCCCGCTCGAACCGCTCATCGTTCGACAGCGCGGCGATCTTCGCGTCCTCCATGACGGTGGCGTGTTCCCAGCCCATCGCCTCGGCCTGGTCGTGCCAGATTTTATGATCGGTCTTCTCGCCATGCTTGGCGAGGCGCGCGGCGGCCGCCGCTTCGCGGAGGATTTCGGCTTTCTTTTCCGCGGAGATGTCGTCCCAATCGAGCCCTTGGCCGGCCGCGAAGGCCTTGGCGTTGCGCAGGACCTGATGGGTGCTCTTGCTGAAGGCCTCATTGGCGAATTGCGGGATGGCGAGGATGACGGCGGCCTGCTCCTTATCGTCATAGGCGACACGAATGCCGAGCGCGCGCAGCTCATCGGCGAGGACGGCCTGGGCGAAGGCTCCAAACTCGTGGACGCGGGCGTGGAGGCGCTGTGTGTCGAGCGATCCGATATGGCCCTCGCCGGTGACGACCAGATTGAACAGCGCATTGTGGATGTGATCGTGGGGATCGCCGGCGATCGGCGCTTCGAGGAGGTAGGTCGCGCCCTCGCGGCCATCCTGGACCGGCAGGGTCGGACGGGCGATGTAATGGCGGAAGCTGACCCAGCCGACAGCGCCAGGATCGGCGCCGCTCTCCCCCGCGCGTCCGCGCCGCGCCCAGCCGATCTCCCGGGCGATATAGCGCATCGCCGCGTCATTGGCGCGATAGATCGCATTGCGGATGCCGGCGGCCTCCGCTGGGTCCTGCGCGAATTCGGCGGCGAGCGTCACGGATTTGTGGGGTGAGAAGGTGAAGTCGTAGCCGCTGATTTCTCGCTTATGCTTGGACCAGGCCTCTCCCGTATCGGCCCGCTTGCCCTCGAACAGCCGGTCGAGCTCCTCGTCCTTGGGCGCGCGGTAAGAATTAATGCCGAGCGCGCGGGCGACAGAGAGCGGCATGTCCGAGCGCCAGGCCGGTCCGGCGTCGCGACCGGTGTAGTAGCTGGTGAGGCGCGACCCCGGCTCCAGTTGCTGCTGGCCGAGGGCCTCGGTCGCCTGCTCAGACGGCGGCGGCCCGAGCCTCGCTTCCGTGAAATACATGCGGACGAGCTTGCCGTCGGACGCTGCGGCGAACTTGCGGAAAGTGATCATCGATCAGGCCTTGGCGGGGGAAGAGAAGCGCGTTTCCAGGGCCTCGACGGTCTTCTCCGGGAGGCTTTGCTGCATGTCGACGAGGAGATCGACGGCCTTGCGCGTGAGAATGAGCTGCTCGCGATTCTGCGCGATCAGATGGGCGAGCAAATCGCTCAGCGTCGGCTCGCCGGCGTCGTCCTTGGGCGTCAGGAGTGCGACGATCTCGTCGAGACGGGCGATGGTGATGCGGATCTGCTCGTTCTGAAGGCCGACCGCTTCGGCGATCTGGTGGGATTCCTGCTCGACGCGAGCGAGCCCTTCCTTCAATTCCTTGGACATGATTGCGCCTCCGCTATGACAGCGAAGGGTCGCCGGAGTCTGCGCGAATGAAAACGATCGGGCGCCGAAAGATGGCGGCCGGCGCCGGCGGCGCGCAGCTCGCGACATCAACGGTGATCGGCGCTCACACCACGCCGCGCCCGCGACCGCTCTACGGAGAGTCGCCGGCGACCGGGGATGCTCCCGACGCCGCCACGGCCGATTTGAGATGTGGCGCCGCTTTGAACACAACGACCCGACGCGAAGAGACGAGAGCCGCAGCACCGGTTCTCGGATTGCGGCCCGGGCGAGCGTTTTTGGAGCGGATGCGAAAAGTGCCGAAGCCGCGAAGACTTACGTCTTCTCCGATGGTCAGGGCGGACAGCATTTCCGCGAGCGCGCAATCGAGCAGGGATTTTGCGTCCGCACGGGAGAGGCCGGGGATGCGGGCGTAAATGGCATGCGCGAGGTCATCACGCGTCACCGTGCTCCTGGAAACAGCTGCGTCCAAAATCCCATCCGGCTTTCCGCCGTTCCCTCGAAAACACACCGCGCCGCCCGCAGGGCAAACCGAATCACAGTGCGGCTGGAGAATGTCTAACCCGCAAGGACAGGGCGGACCAGCGCCGCCCGCGCTTGGTATTTGGTCACTGCAGTTTTTCGTTGGCGACCCCAGCGAGTAGCCGGCGCCCCCGATGTCGCGAGCGCCGATGGGGATGATGCGCCAAAAACGGCCATTCGTCACGGACGGACAGAGTTCCACTTTCCTGGATTTTGCAGACGTTCTCAAAGGAGGGAACGCTGATAAAGAACCAAAGGTGCGGCTCTAATGCCTATGTTTGCGGCGACGCCGAAGCGCCGGCGGCGCGCACGACCCTAGGCTCTCGGTCGACGGCAACCTCGCCCACAATTCTCCAACGGCTCGCGCTCCGCCGTCCTGGCCCCCTCGAAGAGTCCAGCGGTCATCCGCGCAACTTTGCAATGCGAGATAAACGTCCGTGCATCGCGACTCGCGACTGTCAATTTGAGCACATATTCCTCCTGGCCTCGATGGCCGTCGCCTTCGATCTTGATCGATAAATCCCGACGGCTTTAGGAGCGCCGAGCACGATACGGAAAATCTCCGCATTGCACCCAAATGAACCATGCCGGCGCATCGACCGCTCGTTGCAGCCAGGACATGCACCGACATCCGGTCCGGCAACCGAAATTGTCCAACGATTTCCGTCGTATTCTGTGTCCAGGACTCTTGCGCCGGGTCCCGGCGTCCACCGCGATTTAATTTTCATCTCGCTGGATAGCCAGAGTCCGGCCGCCCCAGCAAGTCGGCAGAACGGAAAGTGAAGATGACCCCGGTGCGGAGCGACGCCGACAAAGCGACGCAGCGCTTTGCGCACCTCCCCGAAATTGAACGACAGCTCGAGGCGCTGGACCAGAGCGAATATGTCGCTCTTCCTTTGCCGCGTCATCGGCCTTGTCTTCGATGCGGTTGCGCGGCGCGCCCGAAGAGGAGACGCAACCATGACAATTGTAGAGGATCACCGCGCGCCCCTCTGCGAGGTCGTCGGGTCAGCAGCGGGTCCCAATGATCCCCATCGCCGATAGGCGAAGCGATCGCCATCCACTTCGACGTGACGGGCCGGTGCGGTGAGATGATCGAGGGTATCGGCCATGCGCCACTCCTTGAATCGACGTAACTAAAATGATATTCATCATCATAGTTTCGTCGGCGTCATCAGAAAGGCTGCCCAGTGCGGATAACGAAGGAACAGAAGCAGGAAAATCACGACCGGATCGTCGCAATCGCCTCGGAGATGTTTCGCGAGCGTGGCTATGACGGCGTTGGCGTTGCCGAACTGATGGAACGCGCCGGACTCACCCATGGCGGCTTCTACAACCATTTTCGCTCGAAGGAAGACCTGATCGCCAAGGCAACCATGCGCAGCTTTGGTGAAACCGGCGAGCGTTATGCCGATCTCGACGCCCTCACCGTGATCGACCTTTATGTCTCGCGTGAGCACAGGGACCGCCGCGCAACCGGATGCCCGGCTGCGGCGCTGAGCTGCGAGGCGGCGCGGCAGACGGACGATACGAGAGCTATCTTCGGCGCTGGCATCGAGACGCTCGTCGGTGGTCTCGTGCAAGACATGGCCCGCAACGGCATATCGGGTCCCGGCGCTCGCTCCCAGGCCATCAGCGTCCTGGCCCAGGCTGTCGGAGCCGTCATCCTGTCGAGGGCCTGCCCGGATGCTTCGGCGCTCGCGGACGAGATCCTCGAAGCCTGCCGCCTCGACTGCCGCGACGCCGTCGTCAATCGGTCGCAGGAAAGCTAGGGCCACGCCCAAGCGTGGCGCCGCCTCCATCAAGCGCCGGTCGCGTCCGCCAGCGCGGGATAGTCCGTATAACCGGCCGCCCCGCCGCCATAGAGCGTTGCGGGATTGAAATCGGCAAGCGGAGCGCCGACCTTCAGACGTTCGACGAGGTCCGGGTTGCCGATGAACAGCCGGCCGAAAGCGAAGAGGTCCGCCTTTCCATCGGTCAGATGCGATGCGGCAAGTTCGAGGTCATAGCCGTTGTTGGCGATGTAGCCGTTCCTGAACCTCGAACGGAGGGCGCCGAAGTCGAACGGCGCGACATCGCGCGGACCGCCGGTCGCGCCTTCGACGACATGGATATAGGCGATGTTCAGTTCGTCGAGCTTGGCGACGATGTAGTCGAACTGCGACTGGGGGTCGCTCGCCGAAATGCCGTTTGCCGGCGAGACCGGCGACAGGCGAATCCCGGTGCGCTCGGGACCGATTTCCGCGGCGACGGCGGCAGTCACTTCCAGAATCAGGCGGGCCCGGTTCTCGACGGAGCCGCCATAGGCGTCGGTGCGCGTGTTGGCGCCGTCCTTAGCGAACTGGTCCAGAAGATAGCCATTGGCGCCATGCACCTCGACGCCGTCGAAGCCCGCCGAGATGGCGTTTGCGGCGGCCTGCCGGAAATCGGCGACGATGCCGGCGATCTCGTCGAGCTCCAGAGCCCGCGGCTCGGACACGTCGACGAAGGCGTTGTTCACGAAGGTCTTGGTCTGGACCTTGATCGCCGAAGGCGCCACCGGGGCCTGACCGTTCGGCTGGAGGTCGACATGCGACACTCGGCCGACGTGCCAGAGCTGGAGGAAGATGCGGCCGCCCTTGGCATGCACGGCGTCTGTCACCTTGCGCCAACCCTCGATCTGCGCCTGAGTGTAGATGCCGGGTGTATCCTGATAGCCCTGACCCTGCTGCGAGATTTGGCTCGCCTCGGAGATGATCAGGCCAGCTGAGGCGCGCTGCGCATAATATTCCGCCGCCAATTCGCTCGGCACGAAGCCGACGCCGGCCCGATTGCGCGTCAGCGGCGCCATAACGATACGGTTGGACAGCGTGATGGCGCCGAGCGCATAGGGTTCGAATAGTTGTCTGTCAGTCATTTTTTGCCTTTCGATCATCGGTGTGCTGGCTGAGGCATCGCCGGGTATTGTTAGAAAATACCTGGTCTCTCTTCAGTCCTGGCGCTGCCAAATCTGCGATCGACCCAGCAACGACACGCCGATATAGCCGCGCACTTCGAGCTTCTTGCCCCCATCCATCAGGCGGATTTTGCTGCTGTAGAAATTGCCGTCGTCCGGATCGAGGATTCGGCCGCCTGTGTATTCCGCCCCATCCTTCTTGAGGCCGCTCAGGATGATCAAGCCGAGGACCGGGGCGTTCTTCAACGCGCCTTCACATTTTGTGCAGATCGGGCTTTCGTTAGGAGCGAGGAAGACCTTCTCGACCCGGCCCTGCAAGGCGCCGTTCGATTCTGATATCCTGATCAGCGCTCTCGGCTTGCCAGTGGCATCGTCAATATTTCTCCACAAGCCGACCGGCGAAGCATTATCCGCCCATGCTGTCGACGAGACGGATGCGGCGACGACGGCGAGAGCGAAGGTGGCAGAACGGTTCAAAATGCGCATTTGAGTGGTCTCCTGTGGGTGTCGATGTCGTTGAACATGTCGAAGAAACCGCGCGTGCAGGGCAGCCGAGACGATTTCAGCGTGACCGGCCATCGCCTCGGGTCTCACTCCGCAACAGCGATGACGACCTTGCCCTTGGCGCGGCCGGTCTCGACATAGGCGAGCGCTGCGGGCGTCTCTTCGAAGGGGAAGACCTTATCGACCACCGGTCGGATCACGCCCGCCTCGATAAGAGCGGTGATCTCTCCGAGCTGACGACCTTCGGCGCGCATGAACAGGAACGAGTAGCGCACGCCGAGCTTTGCCGCCTTCTTGCGAACGCTGCGGCTCAACAGGCGCATGACCAGCTTCAGGAACGGGTTGAGGCCGAACGCCTTGGCGAAGGCAGGATCGGGCGGGCCTGAGATGGAGATGAGCTGGCCGCCGCGCTTCAGCACGCGCAGTGACTTTTCGAGCGTCTTGGGGTCCTGGCTGTTGAGCACCAGATCATAGCCCGACAGGAGCTTCTCGAAATCCTGCGTCTTATAGTCGATGACCACATCAGCGCCGAGGCTCTTGACCAGTTCGACATTCGTCGTGCTGGTTGTGGTCGCGACCGTGGCGCCGAGATGCTTGGCAAGCTGGATGGCGAAGGTCCCGACGCCACCGGAGCCCGCCTGGATGAAGACCTTCTGACCACGCTTCACCTTGGCCACCTCGACAAGCGCCTGCCAGGCGGTCAGGCCGACAAGGGGGATGGAGGCGGCCTCGGTCGGGCTGAGGTTCTTTGGACTGAGCGCGACATCGGCCTCGTCGATGGCGATGAACTCCGCGAAGGCGCCAACCCGGTGATCGCGCGGACGCGCATAGACCTGATCGCCCACCTTGAAGCGCCTCGCCCTCGAGCCGGTCTGGACGACCGTTCCGGCGACATCATGCCCGAGCACGAAGGGCGGACGATAAGGAAGGAGAAGCTTGAACTCTCCGTCCCGGATTTTGGAGTCGAGCAGGTTCACACCCGCCGCCTGGATGCGGACCAGGACATCGTCGTCCTGCAACCGCGGTTCGGGCATATTGGTCAGTCGCAGAGCGCCCTTCTTCTTATATTTGTCGACGACGAATGCCTTCATGGGCGTTTCTCCAGTGTCAGATGCGACGATCTCAGGCGGCGAGGAAGGCGAGAGCCTTCGAGGCGAAATCGGTGTGATACTGGAAGATCCCGCCATGGCCGGCATCCCGGTAGATTTCCAGTTGTGCGTTAGGGATGCGCCGGGCCATATCGGTGCTGTTGACCGTCGGCACCATGATGTCGTCGTCGCCATTGGCGATCAGCACCGGAATTTTGATGCTGCCGAGGTCTTGCGGCGCCTGTCGGCCCCAGGCCTCGATCGCCTCGAGCTGGCGCAGGAAGGCGGCCGGCGTCGGCCCCTTGTCCTTGTCGGCCTTGCGCTCCTTCAGCCGATCGAGAAAATCCTTCGCCGCGCGCCGGCCGTTGGCCGTGGAGGTGAAGAACAGGTAAAATTTGGGATCACGCAAGGTCAGCAGGCCCTTGAGCATAAGGGGCCAGGAGATCGCGCCCACCCGGTCGACGCCCTGGCCGCCCGCCGGGCCTGTACCGGTCAGGATGAGCCTTCTGACCAGACCAGGCGCCTTCAGCGTGACGTCCTGCGCGACGAAGCCGCCAAGGGAAAAACCGAGCAGGTCGACCGTCTCGAAGCCCAGCGCCCGGATCAGCGCGATCGCATCGCGCGCCATCGCGTCGACGCTCACCGGCGCTGTTCCGCCCGAACCGCCGATGCCGCGATAATCAGTTGCGATGACGCGGCGCCTTTGCGCCAGAGCGTCAACGATGCGCGGATCGAAATTATCCAGAACCGCGCCCCAATGATTGAGGAGAACGATCGGCACGCCGCCGCGGGGTCCGAGATCCCGATAGGCGAAAGCCGTGCCTCCGACGTCGACCGAGAGATTGGGCGCCTCAATGTAGCGTTCGGCCGAACCGGGCTTGTCGAAGGGGAAAGTCATGATTTGCTCCTCGGGCGGGTCGGCCTTCAGCCCGTGATATTGGTCAAGCTGAGGCCGGGCCTGCACTACTTGTTTCGGGGCCTCCTCCCGGCTCAAGCCAAGCCGAATTGCGACCGCAGGATCTTGTCGAACAGGGATCGCGGCAGGAAGCGTCTGGCGAATGCGATCTGGCGCGCCGCCTTCCCGGATGGGTAACGCAACAGCGGTTTCTTATCGCGCGCCGCTCTGACGATGGTCTCTGCGACGCTTTCGGCCGTGTCAGCCGCCGCCATGGCGCGGCCATAGGCCACCAGATAACGCTCGCGGCTCACATCATAAGCTTTGAGAGGCGCGTCCGACGGCACGGTGCTGCTCTCGAACGAGGTGCGCGTCGCAGCCGGTTCGATGACTGCGACGCGCACACCGAACGCACGCACTTCGTGATCGAGCGATTCCGAATAGCCCTCCAGGGCGTGCTTGGTCCCCGAATAATGGGCGTTGAATGGCGCGGGAATGAAGCCCAGGCCAGAGCCGATATTGAGGATGCGACCGCTGCCTTGCGCCCGCATGATCGGCAGGACGGCATTGGTCACCCGCACGACCCCGAGCACGTTGGTATCGTAGAGCGCGCGCACCAGGTCGATCGAGCTTTCCTCGGCCGCCCCCGCGATACCGAAGCCGGCGTTGTTGACGAGAAGATCGATATGGCCAAGTTCGGCATGGGCCAGAGAGACCGCAGCCCGGACCGACTCGTCGGATGTCACGTCGCATGGGATCAATCGAATGCCATCACGGACGTCGCCAGTCCCTGCGGCCCGGCTGGTGCCGATGACCCGATAGCCGGCCTCGGTCAGCGCTAAAGCCGCCGCCTTGCCAATTCCACTGGATGCGCCCGTGAGGAGAGCCGTCTTCTTCTCCACGCGCCCGCTAAATCCCGCCATTGCTTTGACCTCTTCTCTGGGACCAGCGACCGAACGAGCATTCAGGACTCGTCGCGATCGCAGCATTTTTGATGACGCTCATCATTATTATAGATAAATGACGATGGTCATCAAACTTGTCAAGCGGAAAGTTGAGGTCTGGTCTTCTCCCACCAACACGGGGCGACGACAGGTCCGATCCGTTCCCGAAGGAAGCCAGAAGGCCGGCTTTCGCGAGGTCGATCCAGCCGCCGAGTTCGTCCCCGGCCTTCTTGCGGATCATGGCCTGGAACGCGGCGACAGCAGCGCACGCTTCAACGCGCGCCGGGACGCCGTCCTCGATCGCCCCAATCGTCAGAGTGTCCGTCTTCGACAGCGCGGTCCTGCCCAGTCGTGATCAGGCGCGCAATGGTCCTCGCCGACGGTGTTCTACGCAAGCCGGCCGCGTCGATTCTTCCCGCGCGCCGTCGGCGACCGGCTCATTCGGAGACGACCCGCAAGGAACCGCGAAAGCCGCAAGCCCGGATGAGATGGAACAGATGAATCGTGCAGCCACTCCTTGACGTGCGCGTTGCCATTCTGAACAAAACGCTCGTCGGCTCATTCAGGCGTCACTATCCAGATTTCCGATCAGGCGATGAAAATTTCCCGACACGGTTATCAGCGTGACGAACCCCACGACTTTGCATGCTCTCGTCTACCGCCGCCTACGCCGGAAGTGGTTCTAGTCCATTCATTGGCTCTTGCCGCGGGGGGCTAAAGACGGCGGTGGAAGCTGGTGACGGATCTGCTGGCGGCGGGACTCGAGGAGCTTCCTCGCGCACCGGACGCTTGCCTTGCAGCAGGCCCATGAGCTCATCGCCTGTCAGCGTCTCGAACTCCAAGAGGCCATTGGCCAGAGTGTCGAGGTCGGCGCGCTTCTCGGTCAGAATGCGCTTCGCGTCGTCATAGCCTTCCTGCACCAAACGCCGCACTTCGGCGTCGATCGTCTGCTGCGTCGCCTCGGAGAGAGTCTGCGTGCGGCCCATCGAATAGCCGAGGAACTGCTCCTGCTGCGGCTCGGCATAGGCCACCGCGCCGAGCCGGTCGGAGAAGCCGAGCTGCGTCACCATCGCTCGCGCGATGCGCGTACATTGCTGGATGTCGCTTGCCGCCCCGGAAGTGACCTTATCGCGGCCGAATACCAGCTCCTCAGCCACGCGCCCCCCCATCGCCATAGCTAGCATCGCAATCAACTGTTCGTAGCTCTGTGAAATTTGATCGCGTTCTGGAAGACCTTGCACCATGCCCAACGCACGGCCGCGTGGAATGATCGTCGCCTTGTGGATCGGCGTCGATCCCTTCATGTTGAGCGAGACCAACGCATGGCCTCCCTCGTGAAAAGCCGTGAGGCGCTTTTCCTCATCGGTCATTACCAACGTGCGGCGCTCCGCTCCCATCATGATCTTGTCGCGAGCGTCCTCGAACTCGGATCGTGTGACGAGGCGCTTGCTGCGCCTCGCCGCAAGCAGCGCAGCCTCGTTGACGAGGTTCATAAGATCGGCGCCGGAGAAACCCGGCGTGCCCCTCGCCACGATCTTCAGATCCACGTCCGGCGCCAGCGGCACCTTGCGGACATGAACCTCGAGGATCTTCTCGCGACCGATAAAGTCTGGATTGGATACATTGATCTGCCGATCGAAGCGACCAGGACGCATTAACGCCGGATCGAGCACATCTGGCCGGTTTGTCGCAGCGATCAATATGATGCCTTCATTCGCCTCAAAGCCATCCATCTCGACGAGCAGCTGGTTCAGGGTCTGCTCCCGCTCGTCATTGCCTCCGCCCAATCCCGCACCGCGATGACGGCCAACAGCGTCGATCTCGTCGACGAAGATGATACACGGTGCGTTCTTTTTCGCCTGCTCGAACATATCACGCACGCGGCTCGCACCGACACCGACGAACATTTCGACGAAATCCGAGCCCGAGATCGTGAAGAATGGCACGCCTGCTTCTCCGGCAATCGCGCGGGCGAGCAAGGTCTTTCCCGTGCCGGGCGACCCGACGAGCAGCACGCCGCGCGGAATGTGTCCACCGAGCCGTTGGAACTTGTGCGGATCGCGCAAGAATTCGACAATCTCTTGAAGATCCTCTTTTGCCTCGTCCACGCCAGCGACATCCGCGAAAGTCACTCGGTCCTTCGTCTCCGTCAGGAGTTTCGCCTTCGACTGGCCCAAGCCCATCGCTCTTCCGCCAGGACCGACCCGCATCTGGCGCGCTACATATATCCAAGCGCCCAGGATCAAGAGAACCGGCATCCCAGCAAGCGCCTGCGTCAATAGCCAATCTGATCCGACGCCTGCGGGGCGCGCGTTGATCGACACATTCTTGGCGGTAAGCCTCTGAATCAGAGATTGGTCATTTGGCGCGTAGGTCACAAAGGTACGGTTATCCGAGAAGTGACCGCTGATTTCATTGCCGGCGATCGTCACGTCATGGATATGGCCGCCGTCGATCTGCGAAAGCAATTCGCTGAAGCTGATATCTCGACCCGACGTCCGTTCGCTGCGTTGCTGGACAGACACGAAAACCGTGATCGATAAAGCTCCGATCGCCAGCCACGGAGCGATGGTCTTCAGTTTCATTTTCATGCCGAGCCTCATTAAAGATCACGGCACTCGAGATTCTCCGAGCCACCGCCGTTCCGACCGGATCCTCACGATTGCGAGTCGAATGAACAAAGCATCCGCCGCAAGATCGGTTCGCCCAATTGGACGATTCGCATTCAGCATCTATGTGACTCCTGCCGCCCCTCGCCGAGGGGCGGCAGGATCGCTACTCTGTTTCCCTGGGAGCATTTTTGGATTCAGAGCAGATTAGTTCTCACGAGTTCCTCGCAAGAAATTATCGAGGCTTAGTCGATAATTGCCTTCACGCCGTCTTCGCCCAGCAGACGCTTGATGTTCATCAGGATCTGCGCCACCACGCCGAACACTGCGAGAGTCATCCACCCGAAAAACACAAAGCCCCAGTGCAACGGAGCGACGAACAGCTCTTCCATGAACCAGAATGTGTGACCCCACTCGTTAAGGCCGACATTCGGAATGATCATGAACGGACCGACCGTCAGGATCAGGAAAGCCAGCGAATAACCCTTGGAGAAATAGGGCAGACGAGTCTTGGCATAGAAGAACGAACCGACGCCCAAGATCGAGTAGATGGGATAGCTCAGATAGAACTCGATGATGTGGCTCGGCGTGAAGTCGGTGTCACGAATCACCGTCATGTGCCAAGTGGCGTCCTGCTCCGTGAAGAAGCTGGCGCCGAAATAGATCGCGATGCCGTAGACGACCAGCCATTGCGCCAGACAGACCCAGCGGCGCAGTTCCTCGCGCGTGCTCAACACCGACATGTCGCGCGTGCGGGTCTTCCAAAGGTAGCCAGTGAGGCCGAGGCCGGCTACCAGCTCCAGCGGAATCTCTGTCCAGAGCATCGTCAGCCAATAGGTCTGGAACTCCGGGGCGAACGAGTCGAGACCCGCTCGCCAGCCATAAATCTGCTCATAGACCCGGATGAACAGATAGAAGGCGACGAGTGCGCCGGTGGCGATCCACATCGTCCTCAGATTGACGATGACGACATCAGCGCTTTCAGCTGCGCCGGCTTTGCCGGCTTTGCCGGCTGTTTCAGTCGTTAGACTCATGCTTTCTCTCCTTGAGCTGGCTTCGCATATCCTTTTTTTGCAAAGCCTCCCCTAAACGGTTACGGCCTGTCCGCTCAGATAGAAAGTGCATATTATTCATCGTGCTATGACAAGAATTCAGTAGCGCCGCGCAAGCGTTTGGCATCATCTCGATCAGGCCGGCATGGGCCTATGAGCGCGCTCGTCGACGTCGGGAGAACCAAATGACCGAACTGAGAGATTTCGATCTCAACCTGCTCGTGGCATTCAAATATTTGATGGAGGAACTGAACGTCTCCCGTGCAGCACAGAAAATGTTCGTGAGCCCATCGGCGATGAGCCACGTGCTGCAGAGGCTCAGGCAGCAACTCGACGATCCTGTGTTGGTGAAGACGCCTCAGGGAATGGCGCCGACGCAACGGGCGCTCGATTTGCTGGAGCCGGTTGACGTCGTCCTCCGCGAAGTTGAAAAATTGATACAGCCGCCAGAAGCATTCTCAGCGGAAACGAGCCGGCGACGTCTTGTTATCGCCACGACGGACTACATCGAGCTCATCCTGCTACCGAGTCTCACTGAGACTCTCGGCCAGCTTGCGCCGAACATCGAAATATTTATTCGAGAGCCACACAGGAAGCTGCCCGAAAGAGCGCTCGCCGAAAACCCCGTCGACTTCATGATCGGCTTTGACGTCAACCTCACGCCGCCACCACATATTCGCTGTGAAACACTGTTTGATGACCGCATGACGAGCGTGGTGCGGCGGGATCACCCGACTCTGACCGGTGACGACATGACCTTTGATCAGTTCATGGCAGGAAATCACATGCTGATCTCTCGCCGAGAAAGCGGGACCGGTCTCATAGACGATTGGTTGGAGCAACGCGGGATGTCGCGCAAGATCGGTCTGATATTGCCAAATTTTTTATCGGCGCCTTTGATCGTCGCCAGCACCGATCACATTTTGTCGTTGCCGCAGCGCCTTGCTGAACGTTTTGTAGAGCTCGCGCCGCTGAAGATTTTGCCGACGCCCATCGATCTCCCACTCTATAAGCTCGTAATGAGCTGGCATCCGTTGCAGGAAAAAGACCCTGCGCACGCCTGGCTCAGGGAGCAAATAATGGAAACCTGCCGAAGGATCACTCAAAAACGCCCGACATTGGCGTTGGTTAGCGACCGAGGAAATGACGAGAAGCATCGCATCGATTTGGGATAAAGGGAAATTAAAGCTAGTCGCTGCGGCCCGCGGCGACTCCCCGCTCTTGATTGAGCGGGGAGTCACGCCTTCTGCGGACACACTCCGCGCTCGAGCAAAACCTAACGGACCCGAGGATTCCAAATCGCCTTTTATGCCGGATCTGTCGCAAGAGAAGTGGCGCGTTCACGCACAGCGACGATGGTCAGGGCCGCGATGAGACAGAGGAATCCTGCGACGAAGAACGCCAGGAAATAGGTTTCATAGTAGGTGCGGCTGAAACCCGCTCCGTAGGCCATGAATGCGGCGCCGATTTGGTGGCCAGCGAACACCCATCCGAAAACAATGTTTGATTGTTCGCCGAACCGATCGGCGACAAGCTTGATTGTCGGCGGCACAGTGGCTACCCAGTCGAGGCCATAGAAAATCGCAAAAATCGACAGATCATAAAGGTCGAAGCTGCTGTATGGCAGATAAAGAAGCGATAGACCGCGCAATCCATAGTACCAGAACAGCAGCCAGCGGCTATCGAAACGATCCGAGAGCCATCCAGACCCGACCGTGCCGACGAAATCGAATATTCCGATCATCGCGAGCATTCCTGCCGCCATCACGGGTAATATCCCGAAGTCCCCGCAGAGTGCAACGAAATGGGTTTGCACAAGGCCGTTGGTGGACGCGCCGCAGATGAAGAAAGTGCCGAAGAGAACCCAAAAGGTCGACGAAACGGATGCCTCTCGCAGAGTTCGAATCGGCGAGCACATCATTGCCCAAAGGCTGGCGCGCTGCGCCACAGCCGGAGGCGGTTCAGTGGCGCCGTATGGCAATAAGCCCAAATCCGCAGGCCGATCACGCATCAGCGCCAGCACGGCGACCATGGCTATAAACAAAACTACGAGGATGAACGCGAGCGCGTAACGCCACCCGAATTGATCGGTCAGCGCTGCGAGAGCCGGCAGGAATACCAATTGTCCTGTTGCAGTGCTGGCCGTCAGAAAACCAACCACGAGCCCTCGTCGTTTTGAAAACCACCGAGTGGCAACTGTGGCTCCGAGCACCATCGCCGTAAGGCCGGTCCCGAAGCCGACCACCACCCCCCACAATACGAGCAGGTGCCAAAGATTGGTCATGGCAAAAGTGCCGAGCGTGCCCAAGCCAATCAGTATTAGTGCGATAGCTGCGACCCTACGAATGCCAAAGCGGTTCATGAAGGCCGCTGCGAACGGCCCCATCAATCCAAACAGGACCAGACGCATCGCGAAGCCCGCTGAGATATCGGCGACATTCCAGCCGAACTCTGCCTTCAGGGGACCGATCAAAACGCCGGGCGCGCCGACCGCGCCAGCCGTAACAAGCATCGTCAAAAACGTGACCGCTGCGACGACCCAGCCGTAGTGTATGCCTCGATGGGCCATAAAACGTCCAAGCGGCGGAAGGCTAGACGGCGTGTCGGTCATCAGCACTCGTCTCCCTCTACAGGCAGATCGTCCATCCTCGACCTCCGTTCGAACGGGACGCCAATCTGTTTCGCAGCCGTTCCGATTGGATAGCAACGCCTTGCGCGTGATGCAGTTGCGGCCAGTGCATGTCCTGGCGCAGATCAAGCAGTTGGCTGATAGCGTCCGGCCGGCTCAGTCTGGGCAAAGTTCGGCAACATAGCCTGGCGGGAGGCGTCGAAGGCGTTCCACTGAGTGGCGTCCGGCAGCGGCGGAATGGTCACAGGCTCCCGGCGGTCAAATCCGATGAGCGCGGCATCCACGAGCTTGCCGACCTCCATTACGCCCGCAAGAGAATTGACGTCGATTCCGGCGTGATCCCAGATCTCCGTGCGCGTCGCGGCAGGCAACACCGCCTGCACGTATACACCTTTAGGCCCGAGCTCGACGCGAAGACCCTGCGAAAGGAACAACACGAAAGCCTTCGTCGCGCCGTAGACCGTAATTCCCATTTCCGGCGCCAGTCCGACCACAGAGGCGATGTTGACGATCGCTCCCTCGCCGGCCTCTACGAAGTGAGGGGCGGCGGCGTTTGAAAGCCGAGCGACCGCAGTAACGTTGAGCGCAATCAGTTTCGCTATGTCGTCGCCGCTTTGTCCGAGAAAGCCACCAGGGATCAAGGCGCCTGCATTGTTGACCAGCACGCAGATACGTCCGTCTTCGCGGATGCGGTGCTCGACTCGAGCAAGATCGTCGGGTTCCGTAAGATCGGCTGGCAGCACGTCTACATCGACGCCCGTCTCACTCCGCAAGCGATCGGCCAAACTGTCCATCCGCGCCTTATCGCGAGCGACCAGGATAAGATCGTAGCCGCGACGCGCGAAGCGGTCAGCATAAACTGATCCAATGCCAGTGGAGGCGCCTGTGACGAGGACGGCCCTCTTCGTGCTCATGGGACTCTCCCTGGATTATTCATGATGCGCATCATGATTGATATTTATGATCATTGTCATGTATAATGTCAAGCGCAAACCGAGGAGCCTGCGATGAAAGTCAGCCGGGAGAGGGTCCTGGAAAACAAGCGAACGATTTTAATGGCGGCCGGAAGACTGTTCCGAGAGCGTGGCTTCGAGACGGTCACAGTGACGGATGTCATGAAGGCAGCCGGCCTCACGCATGGAGGCTTCTATGGCTATTTCAAATCCAAGGACGATCTCATCGCACAGGCGGTGGTCGACGCGCTGAGCGCGATCCAGCCGACACACGATCTGTCCACGATGATAGAACAGTACTTGTCGGTCCGGCACAAAGACGATCGCGCTGGCGGCTGCCCGATTGCGGCGCTGGCGTCGGACATTGTCAGACAACCGGGACACGCCCGCGCCGAGATGACAGCGGGTCTCGAGCGCCTGATCGAAATGCTTAGTCGAAGTGCGCCGGCCACGGATGACGCGCAAAAGCGTCGAATCGCGATTGGCGCCTGGGCTGCAATGATCGGAGCTTTGATCCTCGCGCGAATGAGCGAGAATTCAGACTTCTCGAATGAGATCTTGAACGAGACACGCGCTTGGCTCAACTCTACGGCCCCGACCGGCACGGGACAGCGAGGCTAGGCGAAGCAACGAACTCCAGTGAAAATCCCCATAGTCGCTTCATTATGCAGATTCGGCGGCCGCCTAATTTGCGACCGGAGAACATGTCGGCCGGTGAAAGCCCTCCGCGAAATCGGACGCGCCGGCGTTGGCAGCGCGCTACGCTGAAAAACGTGGCCCCGCGCGACTGTTCGCAGTCGCGCGGGGCCGCACCTCACCGGACGAACGGCCCCAAGGCGCATGTGACTACGAAAGAGACGACGCAGCGCCTCTTCCCTGCGCTCGACATTTTTCAGAAACTTGTCATCGTTGGCAACAGGAAGTCCACATTGGTGTAATACGCATTTCCGCCAGACTCGCACGACGGTCGAAATTGTAGGTTCGGACGACAACGACTGATGCCGCCGCAGTCGTCTTCGACCGACATCCGGCCCAGAAATGAATAGCCTTCACTCCGCGATCAAAAGAATTCATTTCCGGTTCGGCCGATCGTCCAACTACGATATCCATCCGCTCATACAGGATGGAGAAGGCATTGAAGAAGTTGCTGACGCTCGTCGCCATCGGTTGGTTCGGCGCATCCGGCGCGCTCGCGGAGCCATCCGATCGTGTCTCCGTAATCGGCTCACTCCAACAGGGCCCGGGAAACGTCACGGCGACGCCCGCCGGCAAGATTGTAATGAGCCAGCATCAATTCTACGAGCCCAGCGCTTCGGTGGTGGAGTGGCGTGCGGACGGCACGATCAAGCCCTTCCCGAGCGAAGCTCTGAACGATAGGAGCCGGCGCTCGGGACTCTCATTGGACTCGGTTCTCGGCATTCGCACCGACGCCGATGGCGTCGTGTGGATGCTGGACAACGGAATGCGAAGCGGCGTCACGCCGAAACTCGTGGGATGGGACACGCGCCAGGACAAGCTCCACAGGGTCATTTACTTCCCCGAACCCATCGCTCCGAAAAACGCATTCGTGAACGACTTCACTGTGGATCGTCGGCACAATCGAATATTTATTGCCGACCCAGCCGGAGGCGTAAACGCAGCCATCATCGTCGTCGATCTCGCGACTGGAGCGTCCCGCCGCGTGTTGGAGGGACATGCGAGCGTCATCCCCGAAGGTCGCGATCTCGTGATCGACGGGCGAGCAATCGAGACCAAAGACGCGGCCGGCCGCCTCTCGCGACCGCACATCGGCGTGAATCCGATCACTGAGGATCTCGCAAACGAATGGGTCTATTTCGGCCCGATGCATGGGACGAGCCTCTATCGCATCAAAGCCTCAGACCTCGCGGACGAGAACTTGGAGCAAAGCGCATTGGCCGCAAAGGTCGAGCGATACAGCGCCAAGCCCATTTGTGACGGCATAACCATCGACAAAGACGGCAACATCTATCTCGGAGACCTCGCGGAGAACGCCATAGGCGTGATCAAAACCGATCGCAGCTATTTCCGACTGGCGCAAGGCCCCGAGCTCGCATGGGTGGACTCGCTGGCATTCGGTCCTTCGGGAAAATTGTACGCCGTCGTGAATCAGCTCCACAGATCCGCAGCTTTGAATGGAGGAGTGGATCGATCCAAGCCCCCTTATCTTCTGATCGACATCAAAGCGCTTGCCGAAGGGATGCCTGGTCGTTGACGAGGCTCAGCTCTTCGACGCCTCGAGCGTTCGGCAGACCGAAACGATTTGCTCTCTCAGCCATCTATGTGCGGGGTCACGCTCGCGCAAAGGATGCCAGACCATGACGAGGTCATAGTGCGGCAACTCGATCGGAAGCGATAGAATCGTCAACGGAGCCTGCGCCAGAAAGCAATTGGCGATTCGTTCCGGCAAAGACAGTTCCATATCCGTCTGGGCAACGATCAAGGGCGCCGACAAAAAATGTGGGACGGTCAATGCGACCCGGCGCGACAAGCCGCGTTCGGCGAGCCAATCGTCTATGACGCCGAACCTTGTGCCGGTGCGCGATATCAACATGTGCTTCATCGCGAGATAGTCGTCGAGAGTGAGGTCCTTCACGCCCGACTTCGGGTGCCCTCGTCGGACGACCGACACCATGCGATCTTCGAACAGCTTTTCGCGAGCCAAATAAGTCGCCGGCTTCAGAACAGCGTCGAAGCCCAGAACGACATCGAGCTCGCCATATTCGAGATCGTGCTCCGGAAATGGCTGTTGCGTGCGCTTGATATGAATGTCGACGCCGGGGGCCGTCGAATCTATCCGTTCCATGAGCAGCGGCGCGACCAATAAATCCATATAATCGGTCGCGGCGATATTGAAGCGTCGCCGGCTCTCCGACGCGTCGAAACTCTCCGGTTCTTGAATTAAAGTGTTCGCGTCACGCAACAGAGCCTTGACCGGACCAGCCAATGAAAGCGCGCGCTCGGTCGGCTTCATGCCGCCTGCTCCTCTCACCAGGAGGGGATCGTCGAATTGCTGTCGAAGCCGTTGCAGCGCATGGCTCATCGCCGACTGCGTCACATACATTCGTTCGGCGGCGCGAGAGACGCTCAGTTCCTCCATCAAGACGTCGAAAGTGATCAGCAGATTGAGATCGAAGTTTCTGAGTTCCGACATGGCGTCCTTCGCTGCATTCCGATGGATGTTTCGATCGCATGACGAGACTGGGCGCCAAGCCCGAGACCGCCAAGTGAATTTCGCTTATGCCCTCATCGAATTTGATCATTTTTCGCCCGCGAGGACTCTGACTAGTGTCCTAGAGACGACCGCCTTCGAATGCGGACGCACAAAGACAAAATGACCTCGATGGTCTGCGCAGGAGAGCGAGATGACCGTTACCACCCTCAAAGCACGAACTACGCCATACACCGGCGAAAAGGCGCGGCTGAGTCGGGCCTATGACTACCTCATCCTAGTGTTGGCGCTCTTTCTTTTCATCGGCGCGTTTCACCTTCATGTCGCCCTCACGGTCGGCGATTGGGACTTTTGGATCGACTGGAAGGATCGTCAATGGTGGCCCCTTATCACTCCTTTGATGATGATCACGTTCCCGGCAGCTGTGCAAGCGGTTCTGTGGCCTAACTTCCGCTTGCCACTCGGCGCTACTCTTTGCATTTCTTGTCTATTGATCGGCACATGGATCGCACGATTTTTCGCTTATCACTTGTGGAATTTTTTTCCGATCAACGAGGTGCTTCCGGCGACTATGCTACCGAGCGCGCTCGTGCTCGATGCAGTGCTCATGTTGACGAACAGCTTGACGGTCACCAGCATTTTCGGCGGCATGGCGTTCGCGTTGCTCTTTTATCCGAGCAATTGGCCGATATTCGCGATGTTTCATGTCCCCGTCGAATACGGCGGAGCGCAGCTCACCGTGGCTGACTTGTTCGGCTTCCAATACATCCGCGCGGGCACGCCCGAGTATCTTCGCTTGATCGAAAGAGGCACGCTGCGCACTTATGGTCAGTATGCGACGCCCTTGTCGGCCTTCTGCTCCGCTCTTCTCTGCACGCTGATGTACCCGATGTGGTGGTGGCTCGGAAAAGCCTTCGCGACCACGAAATACGTCAAGAATATTTAAAGGAGGGTTCGTCCATGAGAAGCATGCTGAAATGTCTCCTGGCTGGCGCCGGCCTGATTTTGATTACCTCGATTCTATGGCCGAATGGGGCGTTCGCGCACGGAGAAAAGGCGCTCGAACCCTTTGTTCGAATGCGAACGGTGCAATTTTATGACGTGGCGTTGTCCAAGACGAACCTTGCCGTCAACGAAGAGATCGTGATGACGGGCAAGTTTCACGTCGCGGAGGACTGGCCGCGCGGCGTGGCGAAGCCCGATGTGACGTATCTCAATGTTTCGGCGCCTGGCCCCGTGATGGTTCGCACCGAACGCTACATAAATGCGCAACCTTCCGTGAGCTCTTTCGCATTGAAGCTCGGCGGGGACTACGAGTTCAAGGTGGTCCTCAAAGGCCGTATGCCGGGTCGCTTCCATATCCACCCGTTTTTCAACCTGCATGACGCCGGCCCTGTTATGGGACCCGGGGCGTGGATCGAAATTTCTGGGCAGCCCACAGCCTTCGTCAACGAAGTGAAAACTCTCGACGGCTCGGTGATCGATATGGAAACCTATGGGCTCGCCAATGGCGTCGGATGGCACGTTCTCTGGATCGCCATCGGATCGGCTTGGCTGCTCTGGTGGGTGAGACGGCCTTTGTTCCTGCCGCGCTTCAAAATGGTTCGCGACGGGCGTGCGGCCGAACTGATTTCTCCACTGGACATAAAGATCGCCTTCGGAATTTTGTTCTGTGTGCCGGCGATCGTGCTCGCCGCCAACCTCATCACGGACCATCGATACCCGAACGCTATCCCGCTGCAAGCCGCGTTGGATCAGATCGATCCTCTGCCTCAGATCGTGAACGCCGGCCCGGTCAGCGTGCGAATCCAACGGACGGAATTCGATATCCCGAACCGGGCGGTCACTCTGTTCGCTCTCATCCACAACCGATCGGACCAGCCCGTGAGCGTCACCGAATTTGCGACCGCCAATCTGCGCTTTCTCTCACCAAAGAAAGACGGCGCGGCAAATGAAGTCACTGACCGCGGCGACGCCGATATCGGCAAAGGCAGCCTGACGCTCGATTCCTATGACCCTCTCGCTCCGGGTGAATCGCGGTCGATCCGCATAACTGCGGCCGACGCGCTGTGGCAGACCGAACGCCTGGATGGCCTCGTGCGGGACGCCGATAGCCGGATTGGCGGACTTCTCTTCTTCGAAGATGGAGCCGGCGCGAGACATATCGCGAGCATCTCTTCTCCGGTGATTCCGAAATTCAACTGACCGCGGCGACGCGTAATTCGACCAGGGAGACTTCACATGACTTTCGCACCTCGAGCGGCGGCCTCCAAGCCGATCCGTGAGACAGCCGGCCTGCCATGGTATCTTCGAGACATTCTCAAATACCTCGCGACATTCGCAGTCATGACTGCGATCTATGTCGGCTTCCGACTCTACCAAGGCGCATACGGCATATCGACCGGGCTCGATTCGAGCGAGCCCGCATTCGAAGAGCATTGGATGCGTCTTCTCTACCTCGAAGGCACCTTCCTCGCAGTCGTTTTTCCGACTTTGTGGGGATATCTCTGGGTCACTCGCGATCGCAACCTCGAAGCGATCACTCCCAAAGAGGAGATCACACGATACTTCACGCTCACGATGTGGATCAGCATCTATACGTTTGCTGTCTATTGGGCGGGCAGCTATTTTGCGGAACAGGACAACTCCTGGCATCAGGTGTCGGTTCGTGACACGCCCTTCACGGCCAACCATATCATCGAATTCTACTTCAACTTTCCATTCTACATCTTGATGGGCGGTTCCGCTTGGATTTACGCGCGGACGAGGCTTCCCCTGTTCGCAAACGGAATCTCAGTGCCACTCACGCTGGCGGTCGTCGGTCCGTTCATGATCTTCGTGAGCGTCGGATTCAACGAATGGGGTCACACCTTCTGGTTCCGCGAGGAATTCTTCGCTGTTCCGATTCATTGGGGCTTTGTCACGGGCGTTTGGTTCGCGCACGGAGTCGGCGGAATTCTTCTCCAGCAGGTAACGAGGATAACGGAATTGCTGGATCAGATCGAAGACGCTCCGTGAGGCCGAGTTCCTCCTGATAAATGTGCAGCGAGGGAGACTTGCATGGACGCATGTCTCCCTCGGCATGCCGAGCAAATAGCTCTCGTGTGCGAGCTCGCCCTGCGGGTTCTTTCAACCTAATATAAGAAAGGTGAATCTGAAATGCCGCTCGTCCGCATCGACGTAAACAAGAACGCCTCGATCAATTTGATTCGCGCAATCAGCGACGCTGTGTACGATGCAATGGTCGACGTCGCCAAGGTTCCTACGCATGACAAATTCCAAATCGTCACACGGCACGACGCTGACGAAATCATCTTTCCCACTGAAGGGTATCTCGGAACCAATTACTCATCCGATATTATTTTTATCGAAATCGTTTGGCTAGGAGGCCGATCCGTCGACACAAAACAGAAATTTTATGCGCGTGTCGTCGACGACATCCATAGGAAGCAGAATGTCAGAAAGGAGGATATTGTTATCGTGCTCTTGGACAATGGTCGTGAAGATTGGTCGTTTGGAAACGGCGTCATGCAGTACGCACCAAAGTGACCCGGGCTGTCTCGAGCATAAGAGCGAGCGGAGTCCGAATTCAAACCAAAATAATGCGGGTCGATATATGAGAGGGATCACGAACCGCCGATCGAGAGTCTTGCTTTGCACGTCCGGCGTATCCTTCATGATCATGCTGGACTCCAACATCGTTGCGGTTGCCCTGCCGACGATAGCACAAGATCTCGGAGCGGCCTTTTCCAGCGTAGAATGGGTTGTGAGCGCATACGTTCTGACCTTCGCTGTTGGTCTCATGCCGGCCGGGTCTCTGGCTGACCACTACGGACGCAAACGGTTCTTGATGTTCGGTCTCGTCATCTTCACGGTCGCGTCCGTGGCTTGTGGTCTGGCGCAGACGTCATGGCTGCTGAATTGGGCGCGAGCGCTTCAAGGCGTAGGAGCCGCAATACAATTGAGCGCTGCGCTGGCGGTGCTCGGGAATGAATTTCGAGGAATAGAACGTGTGCGAGCATTCGGCTTCTGGGGAGCGGTGTTGGGAGTTGCGGTAGCGGCTGGACCGATCGTCGGGGGCCTCACGACCTCCTACCTCAGCTGGCGTTGGGCGTTTCTGGTGAACGTTCCAACAGGGGCAATCCTGCTCACAATTGCGACGCTGGACGTCGAAGATTCGAAAGATTTGGATGCTGTCGAACTCGATCTAGCGGGAATGGCCAGCTTCGGTTCGGGCTTGTTTTTCATCGTCTGGGGACTGATCGACGGGACCTCGGATGGTTGGTCGAATAGCCTCACCTTGATGAAGCTCGGCCTCGGCCTTGGCCTGTTCATTCTGTTCTTCCTCGTCGAACGACGCCAATCGCGCCCGATGATCGACCTCGACCTGTTCGGCAACCGCTCGTTTCTCGGCTCCTGCGTGGCTATGCTCGGCTACGCGGCCAGCGCCCAAGTCATGGTCACCTATCTCCCGCTCTATCTTCAGAACGCCTTTCATTTCCAACCCGCCTCGACGGGACTCGCGATGCTCGCCTACGCGCTTCCACTCTTTGTTTTTCCGACGGTGGGTGCGAGATTGGCCTTGCGAGTTTCCGGTAGAATGCTTTTGACGAGCGGTTTGATTCTAGTGGCCGGCGGGAACCTGGTCACGGGCTTGATGGCCAATGCGCACATGCCCTATCCGCCTTTCGCGCTCGGCATGCTGCTCATTGGCGCGGGAGCGGGACTCCTCAACGGAGAAACGGTGAAAGTATTGATGAGCGCAATTTCTCCCGAACGTGGGGGAATGGCGTCCGGCATCAGCGCCTCGCTGCGCTTTGTAGGCATCGTGATAGGCTTCGCAGGTCTCGGCGCGATACTCGCTGGCGGAGCGAAGTCTCGATACGGTGAATTGACGAAGGCGCTGATCGACACACCAATATTCGAGGATGGTGAGAACCTCGTCACCTCCCGCTTGGTGGCGGGAGACGTTGAATCGCTATTGAGGGGCCTCGATCTCACGAGGCAAGACCAGTTTCGTGAAATCTTCCGAGCGAGTTTCGAGTCTGGGTTCGCGCTGCTGCTGCTTTCTGCAGCCGCGATCTCGGGAGCGGCTGCCGTGCTGACATACTGCCTCGTCTGCGCGCGAGCGACTGCGCCGCTTCACGGTTCTCGCGAATCCTCGCCTATTTCGGGCGAGTAGGCTGAATGGGTTTTGTCGCAAATTTTGCTGAGCTATGTGCAGCGCTTATGGTGGTCGGGAGGACGTCCGGCGGAAAATACGATGATCGAGTTCAAGGGCAGCCATTTTGAGCGCGACATGATCTTGTGGGGCGTGCGGTGGTGTGTGGCGTATCCGATCAGCTATCGGCAACTCGAAGAGATGATGGAAGAGCGCGGCGTCGATTTCGACCATTCCACCCTCAATCGGTGGGTCGTCAAATATGCGCCATTGCTAAAGCGTCAGTTCCGCGCCTCAAGCGCCCGGTCGGCGGGAGCTCGCGACTGGACGAGACCTACGTGAAGGTCAAAGGCTGTTGGAAATATTTGTATCGGGCCGTCGACAAGGCTGGCGCAACAGTGGACTTTCTGCTGACAGCCAAGCGGGACCGCAAAGCCGCGTTGCGGTTTCTGCGCAAGGCGATTGGTCAGCATGGCGCGCCGGCAAAGATCGCGATCGACAAGAGCAGCGCGAACACGGCGACGATCGAAAGCTACAAGGATGAGGAGAAAACGGATATCGAGATCCGCCAAATCAATTATTTGAATAACATCGTCGAGCAGGATCCCCGAGCCGTCAAGCGCGTGACGCGGCCGATGCTGGGCTTCAAATCCTTTCGATCAGCCGCGGCGATGCTCTCCGGAGTCGAACTCATGCACATGCTCCGCAAGAGACAGCTGGGAACGATGGGCGAATTGCATCCAGCGCAGCAGTTCTATCCCCTGGCGGGGTAAACCAAATCAGCCTCACTGCGCACATCGCGTCTTCGGTAAAAATTTGCGACAAAGCCGGTTCTGGGGCGGAGTCGGCGAGCCCACCATCTGCGTCGCCGCGCCGGCGGTGCTCAACGCCTATTTTGCCGCGACGGGAAAACGTCTGCGCTCCGTGCCCCTGCGCAATGAGAACATCAGCTTCGTATAAAGCTTCGCAGGCGCGCGAGATCTGCGGGCGCATCTACATCCGTCAGCACGGCGTCATCGCCGATCTCGATTTCGATGACGCCGGTGCTGATACGAAGCATCTCACGCGCGCCCTTGTCGCCGGCGATCGTTGCAAGCTGCGGGAAGAGCGTGCGCCCAAGCAGCACGGGGTTGCCGCGTCGGCCGTTTCGCGTGGGGACGACCGCCGCCGCGTCCGTTGCATCGAACGCGTCGATCAAGATGTCGAGAATCGCTGGCGTGACGGCGGGCATATCGGCGAGCAGCACGAGCGCTCCCGATTCGCCGCCCACCTGCGCCACTCCCGCACGAAGGGACGACGCCAAGCCTTCGCGGTAATTCGCGTTGTGAACGAGCGCCACGGGCGCGCCCGCGAGCGCCGCCTCGACGCGCTCGTTCGCATGTCCGGTTACGACGAGCGTGCGGCCCGCCTGCGACGCCAACGCGGCGTCGACGGCGTGTCGCATTAGCGGCTTGCCGTCAAGCTCCTCGAGTAGTTTGAATCGTGCGGAGCCGAAGCGCTCGCCGTTGCCGGCCGCAAGCACCAGCGCAACGACGGAGGAGCTCACGCTACACTCTCTCGCAGGGAGCTGCGTAGCGGTTTGCGGCGCCGCGCCAGAACAATCTCGCCCAGCACGGCAACGGCAATGTCGGCTGGGCTCAGCGCGCCGATGTCGAGACCAATCGGCGCGCGCACGCGCTCCAGGGCTTTTGGATCAGCGCCTTGCGCGAGAAGCCTCGAGCAGCGCCGCGCATGCGTCGCTTTGGAGCCAAGCGCGCCAACGTAAAAGCAGGCCGACGCCAATGCCTGAAGCAATGCAGGATCGTCGATCTTGGGATCGTGAGTCAGCGCCGCAATGGCGGTTTTAGCGTCGAGCCCGATGTCGGGCAGAGCTTCGTCTGGCCAACGCGCGTCGAGCCGCACATTTGGAAAACGGTCGCTCGTCGCATAGGCGGCGCGTGGATCCACGACCACGACATCAAAACCGGCCGCTTGCGCCAAGGCGGCGAGCGGCTGCGCGACATGCGCGGCGCCGACGATCACGAGACGAGGGTCTGGATCGCGCCGCTCCAAAAACCAGCGGCTTCCTCGCCATTCCACGACTCCGCTCGTTTCAGCCTCCCGCTCTAGCGGATCGCCCCGCGAAAGCAGGCGCGGCGCGCCAGAATCGTCGAGGGGCGTCGCGATGACATGGGCCAGGCGCGCCTCGATGAGCCGGTTCGAAGCGTCCAGGAGATTGAGCCCCTGGTCGTCGAACTTTTCCACTCGCGTGACCATCCGTCCGCCGCAGGTCAAGCCCGGCCGCCACGCTACCTCGTCCGCGACGCCGAACTCGAGCGTGCGCGGTGCGCCGTCGGCGATGGCGTCGAGGGCCGCCTCGATCACGTCGGCTTCCACGCAGCCAGCGGAGACCGAGCCTACGAACCGCCCGTGCTCGTCGACGACGAGATGCGATCCCGCCGGTCGCGGCGCCGAACCGTGGGTCTCGATGACGGTCGCGATCGCGACGCCAAGCCCGGACCGCCGCCATCGTTCGGCTTGACGGAGGATGTCGAATTCGCTCGACACTCGAAGAGGGTCGGATGCGTGGGCTTGGTGGATGGTCATCGGTTGACGTGAGTCCCTTCGGAGAGTGTGGCGTGGGCTATAGCGCTACGTAAACCAACATGCCCGGTGCGTCGCTGGATGAAGGCGCCGCGCTATTCTTTGCAGCGATGCTGGCAGGCATGGCCATCGAATTCGTGTCATGGGCGAGGTTCTTCGTGAAAGCCCGTCGAGATTGGAGCACGCGCAACCGCCCATGCGTCAAATTAAGCTCGACGCGGCGACCGCTAATCGATAGATCGTGTGTGCGGTGCCAGTATCGGCTTTGGATAAGCCAAGCAGGAACGGCCGCAGGTCGGACAGCAGCAATTGTCCAAACTGGATCGCACGCAGACGACAACGCCATCGGCCTCGATAGTGACATGATCAACTATCAGCCTGACGGGTACCAAAAGGAAAACCGTCACGCTGATTCCTCCTGGAAAACAGCGTCAGATGACCAACGTCCGGCAGAGAATGTGAGTCAGACCCCAGTTTTGGACAAATTGCGCGGCGACCGGTCATATAAAATCGATTTGCTTTCGCAGAGGTAGTTCACGAAAGCGTTTTCCCGTGGCTTGGAATATTGCGTTGGCCAGCGCCGGGGCAACGGGCGGCACGCCGGTTTCACCCGCGCCGCGGATCGGGCCGCCGCTTTCCAGCACCTTGACAGCGATCTCCGGCGCCTGCTGCATGCTCAGCACCGGGTAGCTCTCGAAGTTGGTTTGCTCGGCCGCGCCCTTGGCGAAGGTAATCTCGCCATAAAGCGCGGCGCTGAGCCCAAAGATCACGCCCGATTGCAGTTGCGCTTCGAGGTTGCGCGGGTCCAGCGCTGTGCCCACATCGGCGGCAACGAAAACCTTGTTGATCTTCACGCCCTTCTTGGAGGTCGTGATCTCGACCACCTGGGCGACCGGAACCCCGCGGCACAGGTGGAAGGCCACCCCTCGGCCACGGCCGGCAGCGAGCGGCCCGCCCCAGGCCGACATAGACGCCACCGCCGACGCGCAGCAGGGCGAGAACATCCTTCACATGCGCGCTGTCGAGGAACTTCAGCCCGCCGAATTTCACGAAGGGAATGTTGCGGCG
>NZ_LUUM01000134.1:0-1343 GCF_001644125.1 Methylosinus sp. R-45379 | reverse complement strand
GCTGTCGGAGAAGCGATGTCGCGATTTTGCGCGCTTCGCCGGCGGCGGGCGCCGTGACGTCGCTTGCCTCGCCGGCGAGAAAGGTTCCGAAGGGAACCTGCGCGCGCGCCTTCAACCGAAAGGCAGGCGGAAGGAGTTCCTGAAATGCGTCGACGCCGGCGAAAGAAATGATCAGTCGGTTGAAGAGGTAAAATGGAATACCCGTGTCCCTGATCGCCGCAGCGATCTTGTCCTTGTCGCCGTCGAATTCATAAAAGCTGATGACCTTCGGCAACTGCTCGATGGCGATCAGGTTGGTCAAGACCTTCTCGGGGGCGTCTTCAACGAGTATCGACGATTGGGCCGTCACGTTCCTCCAAATTTCGAATTCTTCGTTCGCTTCGCCCGCTCGGCGAACCCCGGCGTCCTCGAATGTCTTCAAGAGCTCGACGAGTTTCCCACCCCATCCTTTCGTGAAGTCGATGGCGTTCAACCGATGGATTTGGATGGGAAAATCGCCGAAGTCCGTGTCGTCGATCCGCACGGGGATGACGAAGCCAGGATCCTTGATCGCTTTTTTGACGGCGTCCGCGACCGAGAGTTCGTTGCGAACGCCCGACCGGTTCGGGTCCACGCTTTTTCTCGACACGACGAACACCACCTTGACGGTGTGCGTTCGTATGGCCTCTTCGATCGTTGTCCAGAACGGAGTTCCTCCGTTCAAATCGAAAAGATCGGCCCAGACCTTGTAGCCGTGTCCGATCAGCCGGTTTCCCAGCCACCTGACGAAGTCGTTGTCGTCGGGCGTCGCATGACTAATGAAAATCGTGTCGCGTGTCATTTGTCAGCCTGATTCGCGCCTCGCGATTATAACCTCGTCGAAAGCGGCGACGTTTGCATTCTTGGCAACAATTCCCGCGCGGTGTCGACCGCCGCGCGCACCCCTTTCGATCAGGAAAGCCGATACAGCGGCTTTCCTTTCCCACAATGCGTCGACACAAGCCCCTTGCGGCTGGTCGGGCTCGATGCGGAGCGCCAGCAACAGCAGTCGGCGCGGGAACGAGACATGGACACGACTCCATACGTTCTATATCTGTTCTATATCGAAATTGCGCTCTCGACAAGGGCGCTTCAAAGGAGCGGATAACGTGGCGCGCCGGAATTGCGTTTACGCTCTCGCGAAATGTCTCGCCGTCGCGACAGCCTCTGGAATCGCATGCGCCGGCGAGGCGGAGATCCACTTCGCGCCGGTCGAGAATCTCGAGCGTCTAGACGTCTCCCTGATCCGCACGGCGCGAAAGACCCTCGACATCGCCGCCTACACGCTGACCGACCGCCCCGTCGTCGATGCGCTGGTCGACGCC
>NZ_LUUM01000133.1:0-1376 GCF_001644125.1 Methylosinus sp. R-45379 | reverse complement strand
CGCCGGCGCCTCGGCCGCGCCGAAGATGCGCCAAGCGATCGCTCCGCCGATGACGAATGTCAGCAGCAGAGCGATCGTCGCACGGCGCCGGCCCGCGAAGATTTTTCCGATGAGAGCCTTTCGACTCTGCGCGGCGACGGCGTTGTCCACGCCCTGCGCCGCGCGCTCTTTTCTCAGGACCAGCCGCATTCTGAACGCCCTATTCGCGTTAGTTGGCCGCCAGAATCTTCGGCCCGACGCGGAAGATGCGCTGCGGGACGCCCGAGGGCTTGCCGATATCATTCATGTCCGGCGCGCTCTCCTTGAAGCGCAGGCCCGCGACCTCATAGAGCGGGCCGCATTCCGGATCGGCGAGGCCGCTCATGCAGCCCGTGGCGCCGCCGGCGTCATGCGAGAGATCGACGCCGGCGAGCAGCGCCTCGAGATCGAGAATCACATGCTGCTTGGCCGGATCGAAAGCATCGAAGCGCACGGCGATGCGATTGGGCGCGGCGCAGCTCGCGATCTCGCCGGTGAGCGGATCGCCTTTGCAGCCTGTGGAGCCGAAATGCATCATCCAAGTGGAAGCGGTGATGGTGCCGTCGCCATTGACGCGCGACTGCTCCTTCTCCTTGGGCGCCTCCAATTTGACGATCGCCTCGAGCCGCGCGGCCTCGGCGGCGCTCGGCGCGGCGGGCGCCTCTCTGGGCAGACGCGCCGGGGGCGCCTTGCGCATGACGCCGCCTTCGGGCTCCAGCTCTATGCGATGAACTTACGGCCGGCCTGCCAGCCCCAATTCATTCCCTGCACATCCAGCGGCGCCGGAGCGGTGGCGAGATTGGAATGATTGAGCGCGACATCATTCCCCTGCGCGTCCTTCGCCAGGCTCGGCACGCCGACGGTGAAGACGAGTCCCTTGTATTTGCCGGCGGGAACGCCGCCGGTGATGACGTCATTGGCGCCGCGTGCCCTTGCAGCGGCCTTTCTGATTCTCGAAATCGATCAGCGCGACATGAGGATTCTGCCAGTCATTGCTGTCGAGCGCGACCGGCGTCTCCTTGCCGTCGGCGTCGATGAGCGCGAGATTGGAGACATAGAAACGCGCGTCGCGCAATTGCGCGGCGACTTTCGTCGCGCCGAGCGCGGCGATCGGCTTGCCGCATTCGACCGGAGCGCCGCCCGCCTGCAAGGCGAAGTGAATGGCGACCTCCTGCCGCGCGGCGGGCGACGCCGCGTGAGCCGGAAAGGCGGCGAGAAGCAAAGGCAATAGGGCCGTCTTGTGATAGGCGCGCATATTTTTCTCCTCTTACTCGATGATGCTACGGATCAATGTGATTTTTCGACGAAGGCCATTGCGGGAATGGACACGGCGGCCGGCTTGGCCGGCGCGCGCGCCG
>NZ_LUUM01000132.1:0-3206 GCF_001644125.1 Methylosinus sp. R-45379 | reverse complement strand
ATAATCTCGATTATGGAACATAGAGCCTCGCCGGACGAGCCGCGCGCGTTGGCCACGCCGTCGCCTTCGACAATAGCCCTCCCGGATCCGCGCCGTTATCGGAGAGACGGATATGCCCGCCCACGCAAGGCGCGTTCAGCGGTTGGAGAGACAGATATGGCCGTCGTCGAGAAATCGCGTGAATGACGCCCGGGGTTGAGGCTGTAGTTGATTGCCCTGCAGATATCGCTTTTGTCCGAGACGAGCGCGCGTTGCCCCGACGAAGCGCTTGTCTAGGCCGTAGACTCATAAGCGCGCAACCACAGCCGAACTGAGGCGAGTTGCACCATGGCGAGGAAGTTGGCGGCGAGCTTGTCGTAGCGGGTGGCGACGCGGCGAAAGTGCTTTAGTTTGGAGAAGAACCGCTCGATGAGGTTGCGTTCGCGGTAGAGCCGCTTGCTGAAGCAGGGCTTCCAGCGCCGGTTGCTCTTCGGCGGAATGTTGGGCGTGGCTCCTTGTCCCTCGATCGGGGCGCGGATGCGATCGGCGTCATAGGCTTTGTCGGCCAGCACGATGGTGCGAGGGCCGAGGTTGTCGAGCAGCGTGTCGGCGATCTGGCCGTCATGCGCCTGTCCGGCGGTCAGGCCAAGCCGGATCGGGAGTCCTTGCGCGTCGACGACCGCGTGGATTTTGGTAGTGAGCCCGCCTCGGGAGCGACCGAGACAATGATCTCGATCCCCCTTTTTGCCGTCGCGGCCTGCTGGTGGGCGCGAACGGAGGTGCTGTCGATCATCTGGATGTCGCCATCGTGGGCGGCGGCGATGGCATCCATCATTCGATCCCAGACGCCCGCCTTCCGCCATCGCACGAAGCGGTTGTAGCAGGTAGGGCGCGGGCCGTAGCGTTCGGGCAGATCACGCCACGGCGCACCGGATCGCAACACCGAGAATACGCCGTTCAGCACACGACGATCATCGACACGCAGAACGCCTCGCGGCTTGTTGGGCAGCAGCGGTTCGATTACGCGCCATTCGAAGTCGGTCAGATCATATCGGCTCATGCCGATGCTGAATCATTTTTTTACCGGCTGATAAAAGCCTCACCTTAAGATCGCTTCATCGCCATCGAGATACAAAGGTTGAGCATGATCATCCTCGAAAGCCCCGACGGCACCGAGCGTGTGCTCATCCTGAAGCGACCGGACGGAGCTTTCACCTATTGCAGGCAATGGCGCTCCGAAAAGCCGTGGCCTGTGGATGATGAGGAAAAGTGGTCCCCGCCAGGGCCTGACTGCGGCATCTACGATGCTGCGGATACCGCGGAAACCGAAGCAAGACAACGAATTCCTTGGCTCAAAGCCCAATTCCACTGATTGCCCGCAATCCGTTTATGGGTTCACGACCTAGGCTCAGGACTCATTGATTGAGATAGAAGGCGACAGCGGCGGCGATGCATACGGCCGAGAAGAAGGCGTGCGCGCATCGATCGTAACGGGTAGCGATGCGCCGCCAGTCTTTGAGCTTGGCGAAAAGGTTCTCGATCTTGTGACGTTGCCGGTAGAGCCCCTTGTCGTAATCCAGAGGCTTCTTACGGCTCTTCGTCGGGGGGATGCAGGGTTCGGTCCCGCGCTCCGCGAGCGCTCGGCGAAACCAGTCGCTGTCGTAGCCGCGATCGGCGATCAGGGCCGAGGACGGCGGCAGCGCGTCGAGCATCAGCCTCGCGCCTTTGTGATCGCTCATCTGCCCTTCGGTCAGCATCATGACGAGCGGCTTGCCGGCGCCGTCGCAGACGACGTGGAGCTTGGAGTTCAGCCCGCCTTTCGTGCGGCCGATACAGCGGGAAAGAGCCCCTTTTTTAGGAGGCTCGCCGCCGTCCGATATGCCTTCAAATGAGTGGAGTCGATCATGATCCGCTCAGGTTTCGGCCCTCCTCCTGCGAGCGCGGCGAAAATACGATCGAAGACGCCGAGCCGGCTCCAGCGGATGAAGCGATTATAGAGCGTCTTGGGCGGTCCATACTCCTTCGGAGCGTCCTTCCATTGCAGGCCGTTCTTGATGACGTAGACGATCCCGCTGACCACGCGGCGGTCGTCCACCCGCGGCACGCCATGCGCCAAGGGAAAATGAGGGGAAATTCGCGCCATCTGCATTTCGCTCAGCAAAAACAAATCACCCATCAAAGCCTCCATATCGGAGACCTTGAATCACGCCTCTCTCGAAATTAACAGGTCCTGAGCCTAGCTCGATCGCCTGTGATCCTCGACCTCACGTCGGGGAAGTCGCGAAGCGACCATCTCGAGGGGCGAGGGGGTCCAGCGGATGGTTTTCGCTCTCTTCGAGACGGGGGCTCTTCGGCACGGGAAAGGATCACCCGATTGTCCCGGCCTCCACCTCCCATCCAATCGCGCGACGCAGAAAGCTCATTCCCAGCGCCGCGAAGCGCGCGACCTCAGCATTGTCCTTGCCGTAGCCGTGCCCGCCGGCCGCCGGCTCGTAGAACAGGGCAGGATAGCCCAGCGCCTGTAGCTTCGCCGCGAATTTGCGGGCATGGCCGGGATGCACGCGATCATCGCGCCGCGTGGTGGCGATGAGGATCGGCGGATAGGCGCGGCCTGCCTCGACATTGTGATAGGCGGAAATCTCCTGGAGAAACGCCCAATCCTCGGACAGGTCTGGATCGCCATATTCCGCGACCCAGCTCGCACCCGCCAGCAGCTTGTGATAGCGGCGCATGTCGACGAGTGGAATTCTGCAGGACAGCGCGCCGAATTTCTCTGGATGCCGCGCGAGCATGTTGGCGATCAGCAGGCCCCCGTTGGAGTCGCCCTCCGCAGCGATCCGCTGCGGACGAGTCACTCTGCGCGCCACGAGATCAGCGGCGATCGCGGCGAAATCATCATGCGAGCGGGCCTTGCCCTCGCGCCGTCCGGCCTCGTGCCACGAGGCGCCGAACTCGCCGCCTCCGCGCAGATTCGTCAGCACGACGACGCCGCCCTTCTCGAGCCAAAGCTTGCCCCTGGTGGCGGAGTAATAAGGGAGCGTGCTGACGCGAAAGCCGCCATAGCCGGTCATATAGACCGGCGCGTCGCCTGTCTCGCCCGGCGGTCCGATTTGCACATAGGGTATGCGCTCGCCGTCCGGCGCGACCGCCTCGTGACGGGTAACGACCGCCGCTCCGGAATCGAAAGCGACGGGCGCTCGACGCAGCCGCTTCGGGGCGTCGACGCC
>NZ_LUUM01000131.1:0-1103 GCF_001644125.1 Methylosinus sp. R-45379 | reverse complement strand
TCCATTCGAGGTGGTGGTCCTTTTTGTTTGAGGCGATCAGAGGTCACAGGCGCGCGCCGTCACGGCTGCGCATTGGCAGTGCGGGTGACGTGAGACGGGCTGTGTGAGGGGGTCGGGACGCGGCCTACGCGACGGAGCGGAGAGCCCCTGCGTTTGGCGCGAGACGTCAAAATACAGGGGGTAAACCGTCAGAGTGCGCAACAAGTAAGGGTTTCTGCCGCGTCGCCGGTCGTGAGAGCGGGCAATAAGGTGGACTTTCTGCCGCGGCGCGGGCGAGACGGCAAAATGCGTAACTTTCTGAGGCGCGGCGAGATACGGCCCCAGAAGCCGACAATGGCGCGAGGCGTCATAAAGCGTAGGTTTCTGAGCGCCGCCTGAGCGGGCAAGATGCGCAACCTAAATCCGCAGAGGGACGCCGCAAGTTGGCGGGACGTCCCGCCAATTGTCCGAGAAATCGCAGCAAAAACAAACTAATGCGTTGAAGGGCCGTTCGAATGAAAAGGCAAAATACGCAACCTAATTGGCTGTAGCTGACAAATGGCAGCTAGTCAGGAAAAGAAGAAGGCACTCTCCAGGACCTTCGATAGGTCCAAAGAGCCCTTCTCCGGCAGCGGTGGGATATCGGCGAGGTGGGAGCAGGTTTCCTGAAACGAAAACGCGCGCGACTAGCGCTCGCATTTGTTTCGGATTATCTTTTCAACTGAGCCAGCAGGGCCGAATCCCGCGCGGCTCGCATGGCTATGTTCTGCCATCTTGTAGGGACGCCCCTACACGAATCGGAAGTGCTTGGCAAATGCAAGGGAAGTCATTTTCGCCGAAAGCGGCCGGGTTACATATGGGAACAGGGGTCTTAGGTTTCATTGGGGTCATCTGCGTAACGGCATTTGGCGTTATTCTGCGGTTTGCGTTGGAGGCTCTCGACAAAGCGGACCCATATAAGGCCTCGCGATGGTTTTTCCTCGCGTTTATCCCGCTCGGAGTCTTCGCCGTTCTTTGGTCAATAAATGGGGACGCTACAATGCTTGCAAAGAATATCGTTCTTGGTCTAGTCGGAGCTTTGATTGGAAGTTCAGGTTTTATTTTTGTCGGACACGCCTTGGGCG
>NZ_LUUM01000130.1:0-1384 GCF_001644125.1 Methylosinus sp. R-45379 | reverse complement strand
AGAACAGGGACGAGTTCCTAGTTGCGATCGGAGAACGAATTCGCGCCCTGCGAACGTCGCACGGATGGACCCAACGCATGCTGGGCGATCGTTGCAACATGGCCGCCACTGCCATCTACTTGATCGAAAAAGGCACCCAGAACAGCTCTCTCACGACACTGAAAAAGGTGACGTCGGCTTTAGGAGTGACGGTAGCAACGGTGTTGCCGGAATCGGAGCGGGGCGTGGAGATGTCGTTCCGACTGTCCGAAAATTTGACGAACAGGTCGGAAGAGCTGTTGGAGACGCTTCGTTCTCGCCGCAAGAGCGTGGACGCCTCATTCGACGAGATCGAAAAAAAGGTTCTCGTCTACCTCGAGCTGATGAAGGACCTGGAGGCCCAAAAATAGTATATGACAACAGCGCCTAATATATGGTGCGTTGACGCTCTTGTTAAACAGTGTTATCGATCTGCTTCGGTGAAAACCGGAGCAGACGCCATGCTCGATTGCGATCGTTCATTCGAACCAACCCATTTCGATGCCGCGCCCAACGAGGCGGGACTGCTTTTGGCGCTACTGGGCCACGAATTGGCCTGCGCCGAGGGCCTCATCGAAGGCATGTTGGGCGCCGGTCTCGGCGTCGACGCCATCGCAGCCTATTTGGGCTCTGCGCGAACGACCATCCTCGACGAAATCGCGACTCGCGGGATTCCCATCGGCCCGGATCAGCTCCTAAAGCCCCTCCGGTCGCGCAAAAACGGCTGGTCGCTCATGGACCACACGCTGTTCATCGTCGGATGGACCTGCGGCGTGCATGTCCCGGCTTTGGCCGAAATTCTCGGGCGTTCCGCAGGTTCGCTCTATGGAAAGCGCCGTCGCATCGGCCTGCTGACACGACGTGTGGCGACGGCGGATGGCCACCGGAAGCCCAAGCAGCCAAAGAAGTCCAGCGCCGCATCGGCGACGACGCACGACGTCGCCTCCGCGCCTGCGACGGAAAAGCAGAAGCGAACAGATCGTCAGCCGTCCCCCGAAACATTCGCAACGCCGACGTTGCATGAGACATCGGAAACGCCGCAGACGGCGCCGAACGTCTCATCGACGCCTATGGTTTGCCCCGTGGCGGAAGCGGCGCCGACAACGCAGGAAGCGCCGACGACGCAAGTGGAACTGGCGGCCCCGTCGCTCGCCACTCCTCCTTCCGATCGCCCCACCGAATCACAAAAGGAAGGGTCGCTCGTCGACGCCATAGAGAAAAAGCAGCGCACTCCGCGACAAGCGAAGCCGTCGACATTGTCCGCCGAGACGCAACCCGAGTGGCATGCGGCGGTCGAGGATTTCATGGCGAGGCTACTGCCCACCAATGTGGACACGGTGCGCCATTACGGTACGAAGAATTACGT
>NZ_LUUM01000129.1:0-1547 GCF_001644125.1 Methylosinus sp. R-45379 | reverse complement strand
TTCAGTGAATTCTGCGAGGTCGGGCTCCATCATCCCTTGATGGATGAAATCGCGGCCATTTTCCTCGGTCCAGCGAGCTGACCCAGTTCAGCGGCGCTGTGGAGGATGCTCTGGTGATCGTCGCGAATGGAGGCCGCATTGCGAAAATCGTTCGTGGGCTGCTGCGCACGGTCGGCGTCTAGGCTCTTCGGCTCAGGAAGTTCCGAGCTGTTTTGCGGTCAACAGGTCTTTCATCAAGTCGAACCGAGCCTCCCATCTCTCATTCTCACGGGCGTCCTCGAAAAACTCGCAGTCTTCGCCTTCCATTCCGATCGCGGCGCGCTCTGCGTGCTCACGCTCGATGCGCATCAAATGGTCGTGCAACACACGCGGATCAAAGGTCCGCCGATCGGGCTCTGCGGGCCTCATCGCAGCTCGATCGGAGCCATGACAATGGCAAGGATGCGCCATAAGCGGCCATTCGTCGCCGATGATCGCAAGGACCGCTTTTAAGGAGTTCGCGGACGTTCGCGGCGTCGGAACGGGAGCATGTGGACCACGCGGCCAGCCCGAAGGTTTCGTGACGATGTCCCGTCCCCCTGACAATCTGGATGCGGTCGGCGACGGCGCGCCCAATGTGCGGATGGAGCGGCTCAAATAGGAGCGCTGACTGCCCCGCGCCTCTGCCACCGGGCTGAAGGTCATGCGACCGTCGACGATCGACGCCTATCGAAATCGAAAGGCGACGATAGTCGAACATATAACATCCAAAAATTCTAAGGCTATCCTCCAGTTGCCGTGGAGAACGCCGCGCCGTCGGAAAGGCGCGCAGCCTCCGCGCGGACGCGGGCCATCGAGGCGCTCAGATAAGACCGTTGTGCGGTCAAGACCGTGAGCTGCGAGACGCCGCCATATTGGCGTTGCGCGCGCGTCTGGTCGAGGAAGCGCCGCGAGGCCGCCTTCACGAGGCGTGCGGCGCCCGCCACGCCTACCGGGGGACGTCCGCTTCGAGAGCGCGAAGGTCTCTTCGATCTGGCGCTGTGGACGTAATATTGACAGCGGAGCGCGTCGACGTCGCTTGATTTCTTACATCTCATCTCGGCGCTCCTCGCCAAAATCAAAATGCTCGAACGAACTGATCACTCCGCCGGCGCGTCTCGCATTTACTCGCGCCGCCCGTGAAATAGCCGCGCCATCCATTTCTTCCACCAGACATAGACGCCGGTGACTGAAAGCATCACGATCGCAAGACCGAAGACGCAGACGAAAATCTTGTAAGGCAGCCCAAAAAGATTGGCCTTGTGCAATTCGTAGAGCCACGTAGTGAGTGTATTCCCAGCGCGAAAACTGGTCGGCAAATCCAGCGACCGCAACGTCCCGGAATAGGCGTCGAACCAGACCGTCGTCTGACCATACTTGTCACCGATGTCGCGCGATGACCGAATGCGATAGCGATAGAGCCCGCTTGCACGATCGAGGGTCAGTTCCACAGGCCGCGAAACGGTGAAGCCATGGGCGCGCGCCTGTTCGTCCATCAGCCGCATGGCGATCGCCTGCGCCTCTTCCCA
>NZ_LUUM01000128.1:0-2061 GCF_001644125.1 Methylosinus sp. R-45379 | reverse complement strand
GACGGAAAGTCGCCCATCGAAATCGGCTTGGATGGTCCAGAAAAGCTCGTCCTGTCCGACTGGCCGATGCAATTGAGCACCGCTCGCAGCATGCCGGACGATCTCAGGGTTGCCGACGAGCCGGAGGTTCCAGAGGAACCCGACGACGGCGATGAAGATTTCGATGAAGACGACGCGGAGGACTCCGAATGAGCGGATGGCGTCTCATCCATGTTCCCGAGCCGCGCTTGGCGTTCGGGTTCGGCCAGACTGCCGAGCATCCGAAGGACGGCCTGTTTCTATATGGGCCGCCGGCATCCAATTTGAATCCAGCCCGCATGGATGTCGGTGTCGTCGCCACCGCTGCGGGCATCGAGCGCTACCAGCGCTGGGTCAAGTCGATCGGGTTGACCATCTCGCCTCCTGCCGAGGGAAAGCCAGAGAACAAGATGTTCTGGCCGGGGTTCGAGGCTGTTTTTGCGGCGCCGTGGCCGGAGCAGCCCTATGCTAGCTGCGTGATCGACGGTGCCGAACTGAGTCGACGCATCCGCATCGAAAATCGCTATGAGGCGATCTCGGAGGCCGCCAAGCTCTACGGCGACACTCTGCGTCGCCACTTGGACGACGAAGAGGCCCGCCCGAAGCTGTGGTTCGCAGTCCTGCCGGAGGAGGTTTTCCGCTACGGGCGACCAAAGTCCATCGTCCCGAGGGCGGAACGGGAAAAATCGACCGCGCCCGTCAGTAGAAGGCTCGCCAAGACGGTCCTCGAGAAGGGTTGGCTCTTTCCCGAGGACGTCGAGGCGGCGGAGATATACGAATACGAGCTGAATTTTCACAACCAACTCAAGGCGCGCCTGCTGGATACGAGACAGGTCATCCAGGTCGTGCGCGAGACGACCCTGACGCCGGAAGACTTCGATCAGAACATCCGACGTTCCTTGCAGCACCCGTCGGCGGTCGCATGGAACCTGTCCACGACGGCCTTCTACAAGGCGGACGGACGCCCATGGCGCGTTGCCGACATCCGGGATGGAGTCTGCTACGTCGGGCTGGTGTTCAAGCGATTGGACAACGCGAGCGGTCGGGACAATGCCTGCTGTGGAGCGCAGATGTTCCTCGGCTCGGGCGATGGCGTCGTTTTCAAGGGCGCCGTCGGTCCGTGGCATTCGGCGACCGACAATTCCTTCCATCTTTCGAAGGCCAAGGCCGCCGAATTGATGGACATGATCATCCGGGCCTACACCGCGCAGCACGGAAAGCCGCCGAACGAGCTTTTCATTCATGGGAAGGTGCGGTTCGACAATGAGGAATGGGCGGGCTTCTCCAGCACCGTACCGCCGGCGACCAGACTGGTCGGGGTCCAAATCAGACGCCAGAATGAGGTGAAGCTTTTCCGTTACGGAAGCAGACCGGTCCTGCGGGGAACGGCGGCCATCGTGTCCGAGCGATTTGCCTATCTGTGGACGGTCGGTTTCACCCCGCGCTTGGCGACCTATCCCGGGCGCGAGGTTCCGAATCCGCTGACGGTCGACGTCGTGCGTGGCGACTGTCCGATCGAGACCGTTCTCGGCGATCTCATGGCGTTGACGAAGCTGAATTTCAACGGCGCGAACTTCTCGGATGGCCTGCCGGTGACGTTGCGCTTCGCGGACCTCGTCGGCGAGATTCTGACGGCGGGCCCAAACAAAGAGACGGCGCCGCTGCCGTTCAAGTTCTACATCTGATCGGACCCAAGTCCGTCGGGATCGGAACCTCGGGCACTCGCACGTCGACGACGCACTGCTCCCTGAACTCCCATTGTTGACCGCACAATCCCATGCCCGTGACACGTTGCCCTAACGATTGCAGACGAGACGGGAGCTTTGACGGGCTTCAATTCCCCGACGATTTCCGCTGAGAAATCGAGCTAAGCAATTGATATAAGTCGATTAAGTGGTCGTTGCCGAATCGGCGTGAACGTGAGAGGTTGGCTCGATAAAAAGGTAGAAAGTCGGATATCTGGATTTCCATGGCAAAGGTGCCGAAACGTGATGCCAAGCCTGCGGATCGGTCGAGGACGGACGGTCGCAAGCCGTTCTTGGC
>NZ_LUUM01000127.1:0-2542 GCF_001644125.1 Methylosinus sp. R-45379 | reverse complement strand
GAGATACCGTCCAGCGTGCGGATTGCGCCGGAGTCGGCAAGAGGCTTCACGCCGATTTGATCGGCGAGTGAGCGCGTCTGGTCCCGACCGTTTCGGTTCAGTGCTGCATTGTCATTCGAGATTACGCCACCGGCGGCAGTTGGGTTGATGCCGGATGGTTTGAATGCGTCGAGTCCAGATGCGCCGTTCAGACCTTGGATGCCTGCCGCGTTGAGGATCACGGTCGTTGCATTAACATCCATGTTAGCAACGGATTTGAGAGCGTCGGAGCCGAGCTTGTCGAGCTTGTCGTTTGCGTCGTCGATGATCTTGTCACCGCCCTTTATTGCGTCAGCAAGGCGCGACTTCATATCGCCGATGTCGAGATTCTTGATCCCTTCCGCCATGAGCGACTTGATCCCGCTACGCAGGAAGTTGCTCGCCGTGTTTGACAGGATCGAACGCAGCTCGTCACGGATGGCAGCGCCGAGCGAATGGAACTGGCCCTTTCCGGTTGTCGCGATCTTGGCGATTCCATCGGCAACGGAATCCATGCTGCTCTTGATATTATCGTTCAGCGATTCGACGGCGCTCTTCTGCGATGTGGCCCACTGCGTGAAGCCATCGCTGCCACCCTTGGCGATTTCCTTTTCAAGAGTGATGATCTTGCGAAGGGCGGACTCTTCTTCGCCAGAGAGGTCGACGCCCTTCTTTTGCAGGGCGAGCTTTTCCTTGATGATCTCGTTTTCGATCGCACGGGATTCCTTGCCGCCTTTGCCGAGGAAGTCGGAGTCAGCGCGGAGTTTTTCCAGGCGATCTTGAATCATGTTGGCCGCAGGAAAACTCGACTCGAAAGCATCGGCGCGCGCTGCTTCCTTCAGACGCTTGATCGTCTCGTCACCGATGACATTTCCAAGAGGATCAAGCTTCCCGCGCATCGATGCGATAGCGTCGAGCTGCGTCTTATATTCCTTCAGCGCTGCGATCGTCGGCTGAAGCTTGTCGAAGGTCTTCGTCAGGGCTTCACTGAGCGACAAGTCCGGCTTGCTATAACGAGCTGCGTTGCTGTTGTAGTCGCCGCCACCATGGAAGGCGCTAGGAGCTGAATCCTTATAAATCTGCGCCCATTCGTCACGCAGCGACTTCGCCAAGTCACGACCCGGCATGTGCTTACCGGCGAGGTCGTCGAGCTTGCTAAAAAGAGTCGATGCGCCTTGGACAAAGGAGTCGGCAAACGAGGTGCCTTCCTGCTTACCATATGTTCCTGCGTCAAAGGCGTTGCCGGCCTGCGTTGCGAGCACGCGTGATGCGTCAATGCCCTTTCCAGAGAGCAGGTCCTTTCCGAACTCCCAAGCGACGATTGCGCCCTTGATTGCGCCATGCAAATCGATCCATCCCCCGGTAAGGCGTTTGATGGCCTCGGCACCACGGTTGAAATCTGCGTCACTGCCAGCGAAGACGCTCTTCATTGAATCCCATTGGGAGGTGAGGAGCAATGCGCCAGCGGCAGCGAGCCCTAGCGGAGTGAAGAGGAGCGCAATGGCACCAGCAGCGAGTCGAATTGTTGCGACCGCAACATTCCAGCCGAGGATTGCTCCACCAATGGTGACGATTGGTTCTTTGAGCTGGATCAGCTTCGAGAGAAGTAGATCGGCGCTCGCAAACGCGATGTGGAAGCCTTCACCGATCTTGCGTCCGATGCTGTCAGCTCCGCCGAGGGAGTCGAATGCGGAACGTAGACTCTTCAGAACGATTGTGAGGCCGGAGTCGAATCCATTATCAAAGGAGACTTGACGTAGCTTCTCCATTGCATTCGACAGCGCGATAATCTGCTGCTGCGAATGATTGAAGGCTTCGGGTAGCTGTGCGCCATACTGCTTTTCGAGTAGCGCTGCTACCTTCGTCCATGTCTCGACAGGCAAGCCTCCCGCTTTGAACATCGCGTGAAGCTTTTCACCGCTCACGTTGAGCGCTGCGGCGAGATTGGCGGCCATACCGGGGATGTGCGAGCCGAGTGAAAGAATCGCCTGCCGGGTATGTATTGCATTTTGGGAAAACGTCTCGCTGATTTCTCTCCATGACACAGCTTGATCGTGCGCTGAAATGTGCAGCGCAGTCATTGCAGTTTGAAAGCCGCGAAAGACGTTCTCGATTTCCTCGACAGGACGGCCGAGCGAACGCATGTTGACATAAAGCGCTTTGAAAGAGTCTACGGCGGAATCGAGTGGAGCGCCAATGCGGGAGGCAGCATTGCGAATAAAGGAAAGAGCCTCGCCGGACTCCTTCGAAGAGGTTGCAACAGCATCGATACCGATACGAAAACTGAGCAGTGAATTACCCGTGGTCGAAACGCTCTTGGCGAAGTCCGCGAGCGCCACGGAACCGAGCGCACTGCCGAAGAGCGCCACAGGCGTGGGTCTCGGCGCGGCTAAGCTTTCTCCCCTTGCGACGGAACTCGTCGAGCAGACGCCGGCGCTCGATCATCTCGCGAAAGCCGGCGCGCAGCTGTTCGATGCGGGGCAAGCGCATGGCCTGCGCGCGGTGGTCGCGCGGCAGGGCGAAG
>NZ_LUUM01000126.1:0-1231 GCF_001644125.1 Methylosinus sp. R-45379 | reverse complement strand
AGAAGACCACGTCCTGCATCTGCGCAACCTGCCCAGCGGCTCCGACGATGGCGCAAATCACCGAAAGCACCGCGGTCCCGTGCCACAGGCTATAGCCGATGCCGCGCACCCGCCGTCCATCCGTGTGACGGATGAATCCATGCGCCTCGAGCGCCTTTTCGAGTTCCGGCGCTCTTTCCCGCAGCTTCACAACGAGGTCGCAGGGCCGCGTGTCGGGCGCCTTCCCGAACTCCAAAAGCGCGGCGCCGAGCGCATGGAGGATAGGGCGCTCGTTCGGGTCCGCCAACAGTTCGTCCATCTTGATGAACGCGCCATGAATCATCTCGACGGTCACACCCGGGATCGGCGTCCCGAGATGCAATTTGGCCGCGCCTTGGCAGGTCTTGAGCCAGACCTTGGTCTCCGCTTTCGTGGCAGAGGCGAGCGCGGCGTTAAGCAGGCTGGACGCCCGGGCGAATTCGCCCAAATCGGGGATGATCATTGCACACCTCGCTACAAGGAAAGATCAGGGTATATAAAAAGCTCACTCGAGACGTTAACCTTGTCAAGGTAAATTTTCATACGAATTTCAAAGGGATTTTCCCGGGCCATGAGCAACCATCTCTCTGATCATGCGGACATGATTTTGAAATGTGAGCGCACAGGCCCATAAGAGTTATGGACTCCGGCACTCGTTGTTCGATTTAGCGATAAGAAAGCGCTTGTTGAATGAATTTTCAGATTCGTTCGTCCATCGAGCCGCCATCTAAATTTACGGATACGATCAAATTGGCCCGCCCCAAAGGCGCCAAAACGACAAGATTCGGCCCCTCGGAGCAATAGCGCCATCGAAAGCGTCGTCGATCATGACGAGCTGGCTCCCCTACGGGATCAGACCTCGAACCAAATTTACAGAGGCGCTATGGGGAGCGTTCTAGATAGGTATGTCAGTCCCGCGTTACTCCGGATTTATGAAACGGATTTGTCCGTCTATGTAACACATTTGTCCGCGAACAAATGTGTTACGTAACGCGACTTTTCGCTTTCGAAATCGACAAATCCTGCGACGCTAGATCGGCCAGCCATCTTGATTTTAACTTCTATAAAACATTTCATCACCCCAAATGAAACACAATACAGCCATATTTATCCGTATGTTATTATCACGTCATTGGCGCCATTTTCGGCCGAATGCGTGTGACGCATCCCCCATGCCCGAGCCGCCCAGCGGTCGTCGCCGCAGATCCGATCG
>NZ_LUUM01000125.1:0-1747 GCF_001644125.1 Methylosinus sp. R-45379 | reverse complement strand
GGCACGGACAGCGCGACCGAGCTCGTCAAGCATTTCGAGCGCTTCACACCCGAGGCCAAGTGGGACGTCAATCATTTTCGAATGGGCTTCGGCTCCGACACTACGACCGATGCGAAAGGCCGTGTCGGAATGGTCGTGGAAGGCGCATCGACGACGATAGAAGATGCGACCCGCGATCTCGCCCGGCGCGTGCGCGTGACGCAAGACGAGCTCATGAACAATATCGGCGACTCGTGGGCGCGGTTGCCGGCGAAGGTCAAAGCCGTGCTCACCTCGGTCGCGTATAACTATGGCACGCTGCCGAAGGATATCGCCGCCGCCGCGAAGACCGACAATATCGACGCGATCTCGGAGGCCATTGCCAAGCACGCGAGCGACAAGCCCTATACCAACGCCGGCCGCCCGGTGAATGAGCGCCGGCGCCTCGAAGAGGCTGCGATCGTCGCAAGCGTGAATGAAGAGCACGAAGCGCGGGCGAAGATTTCCGACGAGCTCCAAAAGCAGCGGGATATCCGCGCCGGGGGCTCGGCGATCGATAGGGCAGCGCTCGAAACCGCCCGCGAGGCGGCCAACGCCGGCCGGGATGAGGTCGCGGCGCGCGAACGTTCCGTTGCCGCGCTCGAGAAGCAACTGAACTTGACGAGTCGGAATATCGATCGTTCGAAGCTCGAAACGCAACTCGAGAATGAGCGGGCGGCGCTGCGGCAGGCTCGCGCGCAAAAGACGGCCGCCGACGCCAGTTTGAAAGCCGCCGGAACATTCCAAGGCACGGAGGAATGGGAAAAGTACAAGCTCGAGGCTGTTGACGCCCTGCAGGCGGTGACGAAGCGGGGGACAGCCGAATGGACTGCATTTGAGGAGCAAAAGACCAACATTTCGCGGCAGGCCGAAGACTATCGCGACGCGCTGGCCGAGAACGCGCTCGATCGTGAGCTGCAGTCCCGGCTCGCTGCGCTGAAAGCCGAGGAATCCCACATCAAGGCGGCAGGCGAGCGAAGAAATTTGACCGCGACCGAAGAAATTGCCGCCCTGCAATCGATCTCGGACCAACGCCTCGAAATTCAGAGAGCGCATTACGACAAGGTCGCGGCGCTTTATGACGGTGACAAGAAAAAGCTCGCCGAGGTCGAGTCGGAAAAGACACGCATCGTCGACCAAAACGCAGTCGAGCGCGCGAACATTCAGAAATCACTCGCTGCGAAGCAGGAAGCCGAGGGTAAGGCGTTCGCCGATAGCGTGGCCAGCATGTCCGGTTCCGTTTTGCGCGCTATGCAGGAACACACGTCGGCCGCCGACGCCCTACGCACGTCACTTCGGAACATACTGACGCAGGCGCTCGAGAATAACGTGCGCGTGCTGGCGCAGCTGATCGGCAATGCGACCGGCTTCGGCAGGGCGTTCGGTTCGGTCATGGACGGTAGCTTGGTGAAATCACAGCTCGCCGGCAAGGGCATTGCCGACGGACTGACGAAGCCGACCGAGGGGGTTGCGGATGGCCTGCAAAGCACAATGTCGAAGGCGTTTGAGAGCATAAAATCGATGTTCTCGAGCGTGCTCGACGGAATGGGCTCGCTGTTGCAGAACTTCCTGAATTCGGCCACCGGCTTCCTCGGCTCGATCTTCAAGGGCCTCGGGTTGATCGGCGGAAGCCTCGGCTCGGCGCTGCCTTCCTTCGACGCCGGGTCGTGGGCCGTCCCGTCCGGCGCCAACGTCGACGGCAAGGGCGGCTTTCCGGCGCTGATACATC
>NZ_LUUM01000124.1:0-7398 GCF_001644125.1 Methylosinus sp. R-45379 | reverse complement strand
GCCGCCAGCAGGGCGCTTCGACGCGCAATGGGCCGCCGGCTGTCACAATGGCGCTGAACTGTGGCGACGTCTCCAAGCTGCCGGCTTTCGTGGATCCTTGCGCGTCGTCTCCGAATGGGCGGGCCGGCGCCGCCGCTCGGAAAAGATGGACGCGGCTGGCTTGCATCGAACGCCCTCGGCGAGGACCATTGCGCGCCTGATGACGAGTGGCCGGGACGCGCTGTCGACGACGGAGACGCTCACAATCGCAGCAATTGAGGACAGCGTTCCTGCTCTTGTCGAAGCGCGCGCCGCCGTCGCCGCGTTTCAAGCCACGATCCGCAAGAAAGCCGGCGACGACCTCGACGGCTGGATCGACCGTGCAAAAACCGGCCTCCTGGCTTCCTTCGCGAGCGGCGTCACAAAGGACCGCGCCGCCGTCGTGGCGGCGATCACGAACGTTTGGTCGAACGGCCAGACTGAAGGCCAGATCACCCGGCTGAAGTTGATCAAGCGCCAAATGTATGGGCGCGCAAAACTCGATCTCCTCGAAGCCCGGCTTCTCGGAGCGGACTGACGAAAAACTGCACCAGAATTGCGTCAGAGCCAACGCGCCACGCCGACTGACATTCGCGGGCTGATTTCGGCGCCGCAGCCTAGATCCGCCATGAGCTTTCGCTTCTTTTTGCGAACGTCATCGTCGACTTTCGTCGCCTCATCGTGGCGCGAAATCCCGAGCGATGTTGCATCTGCGCTTTCGAACAGAGCAACCTTGCTCTTCGCGCAGATAAGGTGAATCTGCTCATCCGCGAGGTAAGTAAGATCGAGAATTTTCGGCCTGTTTCCCAGGAACGGATCATTGCGAACGAGGTCTTCGACGAAAAGAAGTCCAGATTTGTCGACAATCACGAAATCCGCATCAGTGCGGCTGATCACCTCGGCGGCCCTTGCATAGGGTTGGACGAAGCGCTCGGCTTGAATGACGTGGACCGGAAGCAGAATGATCGCGCCGATAGCGCAACCGATTGCGAGCATTGCTCCGGCCTCCGGCTTTGCGCGGCCGCTTGTGCGCGTAGAGAGATCGATCCATCCGTAGGCCGCGAGCAGCGAAAAATTCCCGAGCAGCCCATGCATATAGCGATATCCCCAGCCATGACCCTGATAGGGAAGGACGACGAACATGGCGATGAGCGTGAGGCAAATGCCTGCAGCCAGCTCCCAGGCGATTCCGGAGCGGTCGCGTATTTGCTTGTAGGAGAGAAGGACCAAGGGAAGAAGAACCGGGTTCTGCCAAATGACGAATCGCAAAATGTTCTTCGCCATAAGGTCGGCGCCCGACCATTGAAAACTCGTCAGAAGAGCTACAACTCGGGCAATAAAATAAACAAAGCCGACTTCGTCCGAGGCGTCCATAGAGACGCCGCCCCATAGGGCGAGCAATTGCCAATAGCTGATCCAAAAAAGGAGAACGATCGCATAGCTGACGATATACGCCGTCGCCATCGTTCGTCGCTTCGATCTCCAGAGACGCAGAATGAAGGGCGCCGCAAAGAGCGGGTGGAAGATCGCTTGATGCAAACCGATCGCGAGCGCTCCGACGATGATCGCCGCCGCGTGTCCGGCTTCGTCGTCGCGGACAAATAGCCAGAGCCAGAGCATATCGAGGGCGAGATGGGCGGTCATCGCGTAACTCGTCATCGAACCGACGAGAAGCTGCGAGGATGTGGCCGTTATCGCGGCGGCGACGAGCGCTGGAGCCGCATCTGAAGGCCAAAGGCGCCGCGCGACAGCAAAGACTGCGATGACTGCGAAGGCGGCGAGAAGCGGATTGGTCGAGGCCGGATCGACAAAGCCGCCCACCGCTCGCAACGCCGCGTTCACCGGCAGATATGCGGAAACGAAGCCATCAACCCGGTCGATAGGGACCATGAATGCCGGCGCGAGCGCAGACGCAAAGGGCCGATGTTCTGGAGCGATGGACGCGATCAGATGGCCGGAGCGGAAAATCGTTGCGTCGAAGTCCGCCAAGATCTCGTCACGTGACAGATGATAGTCGTGGAACACCAAATGAGTTCCTACGACGCCGCAGATCAGGACGAAGAGCGCGAGCAGCGTCACGGCCATGTTGCGTCGAGATCGATCGTCGAGATCGATGAAGCTCCGGTGCAACTTCGGCCGTGCAATAGCTACAATTGCGAGAAGAATGGCAATGCCGACAAGCCATAGCGCGTCCTGGCTGCGGAAAAAATATGTCGTCAACCATACAAATTTCGGCTGCTTCGCTGTGGCGATTAGAACAGGTTCCGTCATAGACGAGATGATTACCCCGAAAAAAATGATCGCGATCGAAATGATCGTCACGCCCTTCAAAGTGAGGAAAAATGACGAGTTGCGGCCTTCTGTATCGGAAGCAGTATCGAGATCAAACATAATTTTACCTCTATTATCGGTGCTTCGGCTTTGACGGTCTATGGCTTCGGAAACGCGACCAAACCACGCAAAAGCGTCGCGTAGTGCTCTGCAGAAGCGCGCCAGGAATAGCGCGAGCGACAAAATTCGGCGCGCGCGACGCGCGATTGCCTTCCATTCTCCCCAGACTTGAGCAGGCGAGAGGTCGCCGCCCCGAGCGCCGCCGCGGTTGCTTTCGGCGTCTCGACGTCGATAGCTATCGTAGTCAGGAATGGTTCGGCCTCTTTGTCCGCGGCAGCGGTGTCGGCGCCGCAGACGATAGGCAGACCGCAGGCGAGCGCTTCCTGTATTACAAGCGGAAAGCCTTCACCGACACTCGGCAACAACAACACATCGGCCGCACGATAGAGCAATGCGAGAGACGGGCCGACCAACTCTCGAAACACGCGTATGTTCGGCAGCGTCCATTGCGAAGGATCAATGTCTCCCCAACCAGCGAAGACGAACAAGACGTCGTCGCGTTCGCGCGCCAGATGTTCGAGGTGAAGCAAGCCCTTTTTTTCTACGAAGCGCCCGACGAAGAGTGCGATAGGCGCGAAGGGGGGCAGACCAAGATCGGCGCGCGCCGTCGCCTTGTCTGCTTCACATTCAGGAGGGAAGAAAATCTCGGTGTCGACGCCGTTGAAGATGAGTTGAGGCGTGCGCGGACAGTGAAGCGTCTCGAAATAGCGCCGCGTCAAATCGCTGATGAAGACGATCTGGTCGGCTCGGTTCAGAACAGGTACAGCGATGACTCGATTGGCCACCGCCATGAGCGATCGGAGAATGAGATTGCGATACGGGACGATCCCGATGTGTTGCACGACGAGGAAAGGCTTGCGATAAAATCGAGAGGCGAAGAGTGCGGCGACGCTGGTCAGATAGAGCGCGTCATGAACGAGAACGACATCGGCGTTGCGCACTTCGGCAAAAATCGAACGAATAGCGCTCGGAAAAGGAAGCGGATAGGGAATTTTGGCAGTGAGTTCGACGATGTTCGAGGCCGGTAGCCCGCGCCGCTCCGGGTTCGATGTCTCGTCACGAAAAGCCTTTTTGTCGGTCGCGAGCCAGACGATTTCAAAACCCAGCGGCGACAAGGCTCTCGCCAATGCGCCCGCGACGATTTCGACTCCGCCGCGATGCTCTTCGAAGTAATGCGACAGCATTGCGACCCGGATGACCGGACGGCACATCTCGTGGCCAGTCGTCAAATCGGTCGCCATTTCATGCTCGTTTCGAGGCGATTGGGAAAGATGACTCGCTCGACGCCGTGACGATATTCACCGTCGGAGACGATTTCGCACGCATAGCCCGCACCACTCGTGAGCGTACGCCAGTCGTCGGCACGCAGATAGCAGGCGCTCACCATTCCATTGAAGGGAAGATTGCCGATGAGATCGAGCGCCGCGAGCCGAGCATCGTCGAACAGGCCCTCAGAAAGATGGTCCTTGATGTAGAGAGGACCTGTCCCGGCGACGCGTCGACATTCGCGCAGCAATGGAAGGCGAAGCGGAGTTGGAACATGATGCAAAACATTGAAGAGAATGACGCAATCGAAGGATTTGTCCGGAAACGGAAGCGTGCAGCCGTCATAAACGGCCGTTTCGATGTCGAGCGACGGTAGGTATCGGTTCTCGACGTCTATGGAGACGATGTGATCCAGCCCGAACAGCGATTTGATCGTATAGGCGAGAAGCCCGGTTCCTCCGCCGACATCGAGCGCACGTCGATGCGATTTATCCCATGCGCGATGGAGATTGGTTAGCGCCACATATTGATAGGCTGGCTTACGCCAGGAATAGATAGGCGCATGCGGCGCCATGCAGCGTGTCAAATCGTCGAGCGTAAAGCATTCCATGAAATTACCCCCGATTCGCGGAACGCGTTTCATGGAAGGGCGTGACGGCTCGTGACAACGCCCATCTCGTGCATAAAAAATTCCAGAGCGTTATGAAAATTGTGGCGACGGGTGCGGAGATCGCTGTGGGAAGATTGCCGAAATCGCCGAGGAGATAGAGAGAGGCGAACCAGAGCGGATAGTTGGCGAGCATCGCCGCAGCGTAGCGCGCCAAGGAAGCCCAGGACGCCGGCGCGTCGAATGTGATGGAACAGTGCAATCTGTACCCGATGATGAGTATGGGTCCAAATGCAAGAAGTGTCGCCCAGACATAATGGATGCCGACCAAACTGAAGGCGACAACCGACAGGTTGTTGAGAAGCGCGCAGAATCCGCCGACGAGCATGAAACGCGGCAATCTCATGGCGAGATCCGGGTCGGGCGACACAGCATCAGATAGACGCATGCATTGTCGCGCGTGACCCATTCCGGGGTTATCGCCTCTTCAATCAAGGCGCGTAGATTGAGCGCGATAGCGAGGGTTCGAGCGAAGAAGCGGCCGAGGACTGGCAGTTTTACGATGGCGTGGTAGCCGCAGGTCAGTCTGAGCAACGTCGTCCAGGCGGGTAGCCCGAGCAGAGGCACACATTCGATGGTTTCAAACCCGTGCTCGGCGAGTTCGGTCAGGAGTCCGAGTCGCGTCCAGCGCCGGTAGTCCTCAGGATGAGGATGATAGAACCAATTGCCATGGGTCGACAAGACTAGCCGACCATCAGATCGCAGGAGCCTGCGCGCTTCATGAAGATAGGAGCCGACGTTGGGAACATGCTCCAGAACTTGAAACGAGACGACGAGATCAGCGCTCGCGTCGGGCGCGTCGACGCGGCCGTTCTTATCGATCGTGATTTCCGCATCGGCGAAATCCGCTCCGAGATACGATGCGCCGAGAGCCTCGAAGATCGGCTGATACGGTTTGGAGCCGCATCCGAAATCCACGGCAATCGCGCCGGGCTTCACGATTTGCGCGGCGACCTTCTCGATACTGACGCGCATCGCTCGGAGCAGCAGCCAGTCCGTGTCGAAGATGCGGGGACGAAGACGGCGCTGGGCGCTTTCGGCGATCATCTTCACCTGCCTCCATTTGCAGCTCGATCGGAGGCGGTTTCGTCGCAATTGCGGCCGGCTGCGTTCAGAGTGGCGATAGGCGCGCGAGTGGAATGTCGCTGTGCATCGGACCAGTTCTTGGCTTCTGTTCGGTCGACGAAATTCGCTTCGTGACCATTGACGATCGCGAGCAGGAAGCCAGCGAGCGCATTTTGAGCGCCGATGACGATCAACGTCGTACCGACGACAGCGGGTAGAACCGTGCCGATGGGCTCGAAATTGCGACTCGACCAATAGCCGAAAACAGAGAGGAGAATAGTGAGACCGAGCGTGAAAAAGAGGCTCCCAGCGACGAGCATGGTCTCCAATGAGAACCAATCGACGACCTTGTCCTCCCACCAAGCAGGGGGACGAAAGCCTTGGCGGCGGCCATAGAAATGCGTCGCTGCGGCGAGAACTGTGCCGGTGTGTCCGAGGCCGAGCAGCGAGCCGGCGAGAATGATCCAGTAATTGCCAAAAGGCGACTTATTTTCCGCGAGGGCCGCGACGCCGGTCAGCGCCCATATCCCCAAGGAAAGCGCTATGGCCAAAATGGCCGGCACAGCGAAGGCCCAGGCGGGGCTGAACATGAGAAGATAACGCAGATGCCGCCATCCGTCGCGCCACGGCCGCAAATGCGAGGGACGATCGCGCCGATCGCGATGGAGCGTCACGGGCACTTCGAAGATTCGCTGCTGTTTGAGCGCCGCCTTAATAATCATCTCGCTGGCGAACTCCATTCCACGGCCGGTGAGATCGAGTCGTTCGAAGCAGGGGCTCGTTATGGCGCGCAGACCACAATGGGCGTCGGTGACGCCTGCGCGGAAAAACAGATTCAAGACGAAGGTGAGCGCGGGATTTCCGATATGGCGATTTTTCCAGGGCATCGCTCCCGGTTCTATACGCCCTTTGAAGCGCGAGCCGATGCAAAGATCAGCGCCCGCGTCGAGGCGGCGCACCATATCGACGGATTCGCGAAAATCATATGAGCCGTCCGCGTCTCCCATCACGAGATAGGCGCCATTGGCGGAGCGTAGTCCTCCGATGAGCGCAGCGCCATATCCCGGCTGCTCGACGTCGACGACCCGCGCGCCGAGAGCGCGCGCGATCAACTGACTGCCGTCTCGGCTTCCATTGTCGGCGATCACGATCTCGCCGGATAATCCGAGCTCGTGACTCATCGTCTCGAGCGCGTCCCGAGCATTGGCAATGCAGACGGGCAGGCAGCGAGCCTCGTCGAGACACGGCATCACGATCGATACGTCGATCTTGGTGGACGCGCTCCCTAGAACATCGACCTGCGTCATGATCAGAAGTCTCTGACAGCCATGCTCACGTTATGCTGAGAGATTGGTTAGTATTTCGTTAAAAACGGCGACAACCCGTCCGACCACGAGTTGGCTCGATGGAAATCGCTGGAAGCCGTAAGTCACTTCAAGACGACGCGCGCGACGCTTTCATGGGTTGAAATCGACGACGAACGATCGCCTCCGACGCCCGACTGATGTGGAATTTGTCGCAAGGGACACGAACGAGGCGGAGCGGCAACCTCGGGAAACAGAGAGGCGGACGATGGGCTGTAGGTCGAAGCGCGGGACAAGGCGCGCGCCTCCACCAGACGCTGGAGATTGGCAGCCCTCAGTCGGGGTCCCTCCGCAGAGGGACGACCAGCGCTCGGCGCACAGGTCATCGACATCGAAATCCACGCGCTGGAACAGGAAATCTCTCGGCCGGTCCGAGAATTATTTTGAGGTCGCGCGGACGCGAATGGACGATCCGACATCCGACGGCGCCGTTCGTGTCACTCTGCCGGTCTGGTGGGTCGGCGCGGGCGAAGGGCGCCGCGCCGACGCGCGAGGCCGCCATCGACGGGATGGCGCCCGATTGGCAGGGGTGGCGGAGGCCATCGCGCAGATTCTGTGTCGGGCGCCCGGGCGGCCCGAGATTTCGTCGAACGGACGTTATGGAACCCTTAGTGTCGGTCCGAAGAC
>NZ_LUUM01000123.1:0-1337 GCF_001644125.1 Methylosinus sp. R-45379 | reverse complement strand
AGACGCGGGCGTAGCCGATGAGGGGCATGGGTCAATCTCCCCAAGGCCGGCCGACTGGCCATTTTCCAAGACTGGTCTGTTCGTCAGCGGCGGCCAGAAAGACTGGCATCAGAAATGAGGCGATCGACGGGATAATTTGGTTCAGCGGCTCCCGCGCCATCGCGACCTCGGTGCGCGGAAGGAAGGCTTGCCACTGCGTTTGCTGCACCGGATCCGCGGCGAAGGTCTCTGAAAGTCCGAATAGAATTTCGATCGGCGGCGTTGTTCCGCGGCGCTCGGGGTTGCCGGCGCCGAGAAGATCGAGGTCGCCGGTCGCGCGATAAGGCGTCGGCTCCCACAGGCTGAAGGGGATAGCGCCTATCAGGATGAACCGTTCTCGATGCTCCGAAACGCTCAACCGATACAGGAACTTTTCGATCGCGTAGCGGGTGAGGATCAGCTGAACATTCTCATCGGCGACCCGCGCACGCTGGGTCAGGCGGTCTCGTAACGAGGCCGGGAGATTTTTGAGCGGCTCTCGTGTCACGAAAGCGCCGCCAGATAGGGTCGCATGACATTCTGGACGCGATCGATGGCGGCATAGCGCCAGATTTCGTCGCGCGTGGCCCGCTTTTTCGTCAGACAGTCCCGTAGCGCCTCGATAGCCACGTCGAGGCCGATTTTGCTGCGATATTTGAAACAGTCAGCCACTGTTTTCGCGGGCGATGTAATGGGGACGACTACCCGATCGACGAGCTGCTGCTCGACGCCGGCCTTCAGCGCCTCACCGCTGGCGCGAAGAATCTTCAGTGTGACCGGCGGTCGCCTCGGCGCCCATGCCTTTGAGGGCAGGAGCATCCAGACCTGGGACGGAAGCTGGGTCGTCAGCTCATGATATTGGAGCGCCGACAGCAGTCCGATGACCCCGGAGGGAACGGCTTTGGCGGCCTCGGCGAGACTATGGTGTGCGCTGATTTGGCCGCCCGCGAGTGCATAGAGGCCCCTTCCGGGTTGCGTGAGCAGTCCCTCGTCTCGGAGGCGTTGAAGGTAGATGCGCGGGACTCCTGCTGCTTCGAAATCCCGCGAACGAGCAATCCCACGGTCGCGAGCGACGGCGAGAACGAGTTCCCTGAGGTTTTTGGCCTGGATCGCGGGCGTCAGGTGCATTTGTCAGGTTGGTATCACGAAACACCTAGAATTTGCAACATATGTTGCAGAATTGTAGGACATTACAAATCGGTCGTTTAAAAACACAGCCGAAGGTCGAAGTTTGCCGCCGCGACATAGGCCCGAGCAGGAGAAAGGCCCGAAAAGCCGCCCTTTTCGTCGATCTGCGGGCCGAAAGCCCGCCTCCAGAG
>NZ_LUUM01000122.1:0-1816 GCF_001644125.1 Methylosinus sp. R-45379 | reverse complement strand
GGCGGGCGTAGATGCATGTGCTGATCCGAAGGGGCACCTATCGCTCATGTCCGGCGTGCGCGCCTTGTCGCTGCCGCGATCAAAGCGACAGGTGTCGAGATCGGCGGCATGCACACTCCTATTTCCATTGACCCAGATACTGGTCGGTCATGGCGGCCGCGCTTCGACTCCAAGACGCTGGTTCACGAAGAACGCATGCTCCAAGCCGCTTGTTATGTCGTCTGTGCCTACCTCACTGGCATGCGCGACTGCGAAGTCCAAGCGATGCGATCCGGTTGCCTGTCGCTGAGTCGCAGCACGGACGGAATTATCGACCGTCATCGCGTGCGAGCCGTCGCCTATAAAGGAAAGCAAAGTCAGGGCGAACCTGCAGAGTGGGTGACAATTGCACCGGTCGCCGAAGCGATTCGTGTTCTCGAGCAACTCTCGGCGGACGGGGCGGCGGTTCGAGGCTCGGATACGCTTTGGCCGGTGCTTGATACCGTGCGCGCTCGTAAGGTTCATGTGTCCGCAGAGATTGTGCGTCAGCTCAATGACTACCGCGATCATCTGAACATTTTGTTCGGAACCGAAGACAGGCCCGTCGTCCCGCCTGGTTCTAGCGGCCGACCCTGGCGAATTACGACCCGTCAGTTTCGGCGTACGATTGCTTGGTATATCGCCAATCGGCCATTCGGCACGATCGCGGGGATGATCCAGTATAAGCACGCCTCGGTCGCCGCCTTCGAGGGGTATGCGGGTTCAAGCCGTTCCGGTTTCCGGGCCGAAGTCGAAGCAGAACGGAAGCTCGGGCAGCTCGACGACATTTTCAGATATTTTGATGAACGGCGGACAGGGACACAGCTGTCTGGACCGGCGTCGGCCCGGATCGGGTTGGCTCTCGATACTGCCAATGCCGAAGTCGGACCGCTGCCCGCGATGATAGCCGATCGCAACCGGTTGCGTACATTGCTGGTAAGTCTAGCTCGCACACTTCACGTCGGCATTCTCGCAGATTGCTTCTTCGATCCGTCAACGGCGCTTTGCTTGAAGAACGCGACCGAGACTCCGCAATCAGCTCCGCTCACTGCGCTCTGCCAGCCTACGCGCTGCTCAAACGCATGCATTACCAAAAGCCACCGAGCCGCATGGGAATGCGCAGCGAGTGACGCCAGGAATCTTCTTCGTGAGAAGCGGCTGTCGGACTTGCAGCGGATCGCGTTGCGTCAGGATCTTGACCGGATTCAGGCCGTTCTCGACGATTTGAACCCCTGACAACGATAGCCAGGTGTTCTTCCGCCGCCTGCAGCTTCGTAAAATTATCGTTCGAGGCAATTCTCTCTTCAACGGCAATGACAAAATTTGACGAGATCGAGCCATTGCGGTCACGGGCGGAACTTGACTGTCAGGATAAGTGGCCGACATAGCGAGCTGTCTCGTCAACACCGAACTCGGATTACCGACAGACATAGAGAACCACGCGAGCTATGTGGCATTTTGGCTCCAGCGACTCAAGACGGACAAGCGCGAGATATTTCGCGGGGCGGCGGCGGCGCAGAAGGCGGCCGATTATTGCCTTGCCTTTCATCCGGATTTCGCTGGAAGCCAAAGCGACTCGGATGAGCAGGACGCCGCTGATGGCGACGCGCCCCTCATCGAGGCCGCGTGATCGTCATGGCACGCACCATAACGACGAACCGCGCAGGCGGCGAGCATCCGCGTGCTCGCTCTCGCCCCGAAACCTCCATTGCTCCTGATCTTACGAGCTACGACTACATCTTGATTGCGGCATCTGGTGGCAAGGACTCGGTGGCCGCACTCCTTCATCTTCTCGATC
>NZ_LUUM01000121.1:0-1674 GCF_001644125.1 Methylosinus sp. R-45379 | reverse complement strand
GTCCTTGGAGAATTCGGCCCACCACGAGAACGCTCGAACAGGTGGCCAAACCGCATATCGCGGATGCTCCGGCAAAACCGGCCAGTCCGGACAAAAAGATCTTCCGTCGTCCAAAAATGTCTCCGAGCCTACCCCCTGTGATAAGGAAAACGGCGTAAGTCGTCATGTAGCCTGAAACAACGAGCTGTAAATCGGAGGGCGTCGCGCCGAACTCCTCCTTGATCGCCGGCAGCGCGATATTGACGATAAAAAAATCGAGGGGCGACAGAAAAACGCCCGTGAGCAGCACCGCGAAGCGGAACCAACGCCACCGCTCGTGAGCGGTGATAACTCCAATGCTGCGGCTCTGTTGCTCGAGCGACATTTCGTGGAACAATTCGACTGTGGATGGGCGAAAGCGCCTTTCGTAGCTATGTCCATCACGGTCGCATTTGGCAATGCTCGTTTCGCTTATGCGTGACATCGCTCCAGCTAATGCGCTGATCGCTGGCCGGGTCGATACCGGGCCGCCAATTCGTCATTCATTGGCATGCGATCGCCGCGTCGCGCCGGGCGCGCTTCACATTGACTCCGGAGTCGGTCGTCAATGTGTACAGGCGCTCGACGCTCCCGCGCACATCGACGAGGCTCGGAGCGATCACGAACCTCGCCTCGGGGAAGAAGCGTCAGACTTCGGCTTGTGATCAGAATTTCGCCTTCACCGTGAAGCCTGCCATAATCGGATCAGCCGGTGTGCCGATCACTCCTCCGGCGCTGAAATTCGGAGATACGGTCGTGAAATAGTGTTTGTTCGTCAAATTGTGAACCCATCCCGACAGATCGACGCTCTCGTCTGCGAAGCGCAGTCCCGCGTGCAGATTGAGCAGGCCGTACGCGTCGATTACGCTGTAGATCGAATCGTCTGGAACCGAGAAGAATTTCGTCTGGTAGGAGAAGTCGGCTCCGAAATAGGCGATCACCGACCTTTCGATCGGATCGAGCACGCGTCCGATATCGTGTGCATATTCGCCGCCAGCGGCGAGAGCCCATCGCGGCGTGAGGGAGATCGGGCGGCCCGTCAGGCTGCAGGAGCTCGAGAATGCGAGTTCAAATCGGCAAGGGGCATTCTCGAAGGAATCGTAATAGGTGTGATCGTAAGTGACAGAACCATAGGTCGTCAGCCCCTCTATGAGTTTTGCTCGTAGATCGAGCTCGAACCCTCGTGAGACCGCCCTCTTGGCGTTGGAGAGATAGGTGATCGGCCGAGCGCCCGACGTATCTGTGATATTGGTGATATAATTTCGATCGACCATGATGAATGCTGCGATGTTCGCGAGCACTCGATGATCGAAGAAGTCGGTCTTCAATCCAATCTCAAAGTCGTCCAATTCCTCGGGCCGCACAGTCGTGGCGGCTGTCGTCGGAAGGTTGGCGACGGGATTTGGACCGCCAGCGCGCCCTCCGCGCGCGTAGGTCGCGTAAGCGAGCGAGTCGGGTGAAATTTTATAGGAAGCGGAGGCGAGAGCGGAAATCAATCCTTGTCGCGTCGTGGCGTAGAATTCACGATCTGCGCCGATCAATCCAATTCGCGCATTTCGCGCAGTGGCTTGTTGCGCCGCGGTCAGCCCCTCGAGGCTGTTGGCGGCAAACTGGTACTGTCGAAATATTGTGCTCTTCGCCGTATAAGAGTATCGA
>NZ_LUUM01000120.1:0-1447 GCF_001644125.1 Methylosinus sp. R-45379 | reverse complement strand
GCTCTATGCTTACAATAAGACGCAACCAGGGACAGGCGGCTCGCTTGCCGCCGAATGTCTCATGGCGTCGGTTCTTGGAGCGCCGCCGCCTGGACGTCCCCAGATCGTCGAGGATGACGAGCATCGCAAGGCAACCACCACGGATTTCATCGAGGGCAAGGAATTCCATTATTGGGATAACATTCACGACGAAATCAAGGGCCGTATCTGGACGACCAAGATTACACTTCCCATTTGGACAGATCGCATCCTTGGCGGCAATACGAATGCGAACATTCCCAATCGCGCGGCAAAGGTTGTCACCGGCAACAAGATGAAGTTTTCCGACGAGATGGAGCGCCGCACGATCTTCATCAATCAGTTTTTCAAAGGCGATCCGAAGAAGCGCGACCCTGACTCGTTCAAGCATAAGAAGCTGATGAAGTGGACTCTGGAAAATCGGCACCGTTTGGTCGAAGCTGCATTGATTATCGTTCAGGCGTGGATTGCAGCCGGCAAACCTGCGCCGAAGAATGTCCCTCACTTTGCGAGCTTCGAATCCTATGCCGAAGTTATCGGGGGGATTCTCGAAAACGCAGGCGTGCCGGGTTTCCTGGAGAACCAGCACCTCGTTAAGGCGGCCGTCGCCGGGTCTAACAATCGCTCTCAGTATGAGATGCTGATCACGGCGTGGTTGTTGACGTATGGTCCCAACGCCCGTGAGGTCGGCAACCCGGAGAATGATGCGCCGCTGGAGCAAGCGAAGTCTGTCTGTGGTGGAGAGCGCACGTCTCTTATTTCACTGGCGATCGACAATGAGATCGACCTTGACCTACCGCTAGACAAGCCGGGGAAGGCACAATGTCAGAAGATGGGCTATGTGCTCGGCGACATGAGCGAGCAATCTTTCGAGCCGGCTTCTGGTCTCGACGTGATGGTGATTCCGGGCGGTAAGCGCAACGGATCGAACATCTACGGTCTCGAATGTGTGGGCTATCAGCCGGAGAAGGCGACAGAACTGTCGCACATTCTTTGGGTGATCCTCGTCCTCAATAAGCTCGGCGACGAGCTGCTTGCGGCTGGAGACCGCTACGGCGAGAGCGTGACGGCCCAATATGAAGGCCAGTTCGGAGACCAGTCGGGAGATGCTATGCCGATCGAATGGACTAAGGAATCCGGTCGGTGGTTGTCCGGCGATCATCGTCCGGTAGGACAGGCGCGAGACCAGGGCTGATCCAGTGAGGTGGGCGATCGTTCAGGACGGTCGCCCCTCGGTTCGGGAGTGGTCGGTCCTGATCAGGGGACTTTGTGGATCAGGGGACTTCCCTATCCCTTATGTGTTCAGATTCTTTTTTTTTTCTGTCTCTCTATCCCATAAGATTCCTGAAAGGCCCGCGCGTAGGTAGAGAAAAAAAAAAGAATCGGCAATATAAGGGATAGGGAAGTCCCCTGATCCACAAAGTCCCCT
>NZ_LUUM01000119.1:0-2867 GCF_001644125.1 Methylosinus sp. R-45379 | reverse complement strand
CACCTATAGCGAGCTCTACGAGAGAGCTACCTTTGTCGTCGGCCGCTCGGCACGGCAGGCGGATGTTTAGTCGTTTTTGTTCCGCCTCGCTGTGTGCCCCGTAGCCGGCTGGGTTAAGGTTGATCAGACTGGACCCATTTGGTAGGCGAGGCACCCATATGCATATCGCCTCCCTGCGAAAAGCAGCCCCGCTCAACGCAACACCATGATCAAGAATCGCGAACAGATCAACGTTCGCGCCTTCGTCGGAATCGCCAGCGTGCGGCTGTTTGCGGCTCGAGGATGTGGGCGGTCTATACGATCTCCGTCGGGCCGGATGACGCCGCATCCAAATCGAGAAAGGCAGTTATTGCCATGGCGTTGCGAACGCGCTCGAGGGTGGCTTCGAAGGGCTCGTTGGGTGGCAAGGGGGCCAGATAAGGACGAGCCTTCTCGAACTTGAGGCGAGCAGCAACGCGCGAGACCGTACGGCCGACGTCAAGTCGCACCGCCAACGCCTCCGGAGAGTCGCATCCTTCCCGGACCATGCTGCCTAGCGTGGCGAGCACTGCCGGAATCTCAGGCTCATCGTCGGGAGCAGTAGCCGCAAAGCGCGCCAGCAGAAGTCTGGCCGGTAGCCCAGCGACGAAAGCGAGATCCGGGGCCACACGCGTAACGAAATGGCGGGCGGTAACGCAATAGTCCAGCTTTGCGGTCTTCCCCTCAGCGACGGCTTCGATGTCGCAAAGCGGTACACCGGACATCCAGATCGGAAGTATCTTATCGATCAAGTCCAGCGCCTCGATCGCGCGCTCGTGGTCGGACGCTAGTTTCTTGTAGGCGTCGCCGAATAATCCCTCCAGGCTTTCAGGGCGAACCAATTCCATCAAACGGAATGGAACCTGCCGCACCCATGCGAGCAGCGCCGTCGTGGCCTGAGAGGCGCTCCCGGCAAGTACGCCGCTATCAACAAGGGCAAGCAAGCTCTGCAGCAGCTCGATGGATAATCCGGTTGAGGCGGCCACCAGGCCCAACCAATGGACCTCTGCGGCAGCGGCTGGAGGCCGCGCCGCAACGGCCGACGCGACTCTAGAGTGAATCCACGCGGAATCACCGTTCTTGTCCTTCAAATAGACGCAGAAGGATCGCTTCAGCATAGCTTCAGCAGGATCGAGCCCGCCATCCACCCTCGCAACCGGAAGCCGCCCGAGCAGATACGCGGCAGGGCCAGTCAGAGTGATCCCGTTGTGGATGTCGTCGAGCGCCGCAGCCATTGGATCTTCGATGACCAGACACTGGTCCGACTGCTCAAAAATGGCGCGAAGGTCCATCCAGTCCTTGCCGATGAGTGACTTCGCCTGATCGAAGCCAATGACATGGCTGGGGACGAGGAGAACGAAGCCCTGGGAACCTTCTCCGGCGCGGCCAGCACGGCCAGCCGCATTGAGCAATTCATGCGCTTCGAGCTGCTTCAGCTTGTCAGCCTTGGGATCGAAACGGCTGTCGCCGCATATGATGACCACCTCGCTGGGCAGGTTCATGCCCTGAGCAAGCGTCGACGTCGCGAACAATGCGTGGATTCCGTCCTTCCGCTTGAACAGGCTCTCGTGCAGCTCCCGCTCGTTCGCTAGCAACAGTGCGTGGTGGCTGGCGGCGCCGGTTCTGACTTTCCCGTCGTCGTCGACCACGAGATAGCAGTGCTCCGCCCCGCCCATCTCCTCGACGACGAGTGCGCGCCACGCCGCCTCCTCGTCGGTGAGGGTGACCGCCTGGGGCGTAAGATGCTTGGCGAACTCACGCACGCACTTGGCGCAGGCAATCGTGCTCTGGACAAAGACTAGGGTCTTCATGCCAGCCCCGACCGAGCCTGACGCGATGGCGGTGCTGACTTCGTTGCCGTTCGGGGTGAGATACCAGTTGGTGCCCTTGCTAGTGCTCAAAAGCGTCGGGGTGTCGAGCAGGGCGCGGAGAGCGTAGTCCTGACGGTTGGTCGAATTCCAGGTCTGTCGCAGACCTAAGAACCCGAAAGGCACCGCTGACAGGCCGCGCTTCACCCCAACGGGAACGGACTTTTGGGTTGGCTTGGCAATCCGCGCCGCACGCAACTGATCATTTAGCTGGCTGAGCTGTGTCGTGTCGTAGACGACACAGCCTCGTGCCTGTCGCGTCGGTTTCCAGGCCAAGTCCAGGGACAGGCAATCGCGGCCCGTCAGGGTCTTGAGCCAACCAGCCAGCTCCGCCGTATTCTTCATCATCGCCGATAGCAGAAGCAAATCCGCCTCTGGCGCGGCTTGTGTCAGGTTGAGAAGACACAGCATGCTGTCCAGGCCGCGCCGGCTCCTGTCGTCGGGGCGGGCGTGGATCAGGTGACATTCGTCGAAGACGACGAGGCCAAGGCCGACGAAAGCCCCCGGTTGCACGGCTAGCAACATCAGGCAGCGTTCTGGCGTCGTGACGACGATCTCCGGGAGTTCTAGCTCCAACGAAAGAACTACCTCTTCGTCGACATCGCCAATCACCGACGCATCGTTGAACGTCTTCTGTAGTGCCTTCGCGGTCTGGGCCACCAAGGCGTGGGTCGGGGCGAGAAAGACGACTTGCTGCCCCCTCAGGAGCGCTGTGGCGATTTTGAGCTCCGCAAGCGTGGACTTCCCGGCTCCCGTGGGAAAGCTGATTGCGGCGGATTGGCCCGGCTCTAGAAGACCTTCCTCAATGGCAGCCCGATGGTTTCGCCACAGGAACGGGCGAGACCTGACCATCCGCCGCAAGATGCCGCCCCAGCTGCTGGCATCGATTCCGGTGGGCGCCGGCAAGTGAGCGAGGGCCGCTGCGCCCATATCCCTCTCGGCAGAGATTAACAGATTGGCGAGGTGTAACGGTCCGGAGAA
>NZ_LUUM01000118.1:0-1423 GCF_001644125.1 Methylosinus sp. R-45379 | reverse complement strand
TAAAGCCTGGTTCGGATCATAGCCGGGCAGGTTTCTTCCGATTGCGCCGACCGGACTTTCGAGCGACTGGCGGATTTTCACCGCCTGCGCGGTCGTATCCGTGGTCGGCAAAAGTTTGGCGCCGGCTTCCCGCGCGGCGGCGCGAGCCTGCTCGACCCGTGCGAGTGACGCAGCCAGATCGAGATTTTGGTCCAGGGCGCGCCGAATGATGCGTGTCAGCGTCGGATCATCGAACCCTGTCCACCATCGATCCAGTGGCGGAGAATCATCCCGGCGCGCCGGGAGGGCGCCGATGCTATGAAAATCCGCGAGCGATATCGTCGGGGCCACATAGTCGGGACCGACGGCGCACCCTGAAACGCTCGCCCCGAATAGTGTCGCCGCCAGAGCGAGCGCCTTGTGATCTCGCGCGAGCGGAGGCTTCGGAGTGGAGGCGAATTTCATCGGCTGGGCCTCTTCTATCGGGCGGGGCGACACTGCGCTGTCGCGCGCGTGACCAACGCCCGCTGTCGCTCCAGCTCAGTGGCTGAGAAATAGGTTACGAGTGACGATATTGTCAACTCATAACTAAGCGCGTAAGATTTGGCAGGTTCGCGAACGGGCGTCCTGTCGACCTTCGTGCGGCCGAGCTCGATGCGCGATCGCGCCGTTCAGTCGAAGGTCGGCAGGACCCGCCATACAGGAGGCTCGAATGGACGCTGATCGCCAGACCTCTCATCCGGAAGATTTTCCCGGCGCGAGCCGAGTTGGATTTGAGCGCACAATTTTGGCATATGGTGGCTCCATGACTGACAAGAGCCACAAGAACCGTTCTTCCGACTCACCTCCGGGGCGCCGCGGGCCGGCTGAACATGAGCGGCGCGAGCAGATCGTGAGCGCGGCGAACGAGCATTTCCGCCGTTACGGCTATAACAAGACGACAGTGGCGGACCTCGCCAGAGCGATCGGCTTGTCGACCGCATATATCTACAAATTTTTCGACTCGAAGCAGGCGATCGGCGAAGCCGCTTGCGCCGAGTCTCTGGGCGGGATCATCGCCGCTCTGAAGAAAATCGTCGGTCAGAAGAAGTCCGCCGCAGAAAGGCTTCGCGCTATGTACCAGTGCCTCACGCGCGAAAGCGCGGCGCTTTTCTTCAATGAGCGAAAGCTCCACGAAATCGTGATCACGGCGTGCTCGGAAGCGTGGCGACCGATCTCGGACTACGAGGACGCAATGCTGGGGCTCATCCGCGAACTCGTCGCAGAAGGACGCGAGAAGGGCGAGTTCGAGCGCAAGACGCCCATCGAGGAAACATGTCGCGCCATCCTCCAGACGATGGAGCTATGCTGGAATCCACGCCTTCTGGAGCGGCACTTCGATGACATCGAGGAGCGCGCGGCAGCTATGGCGAATCTGGTGTTACGGAGCCTTGCCCCTTAGCTT
>NZ_LUUM01000117.1:0-2444 GCF_001644125.1 Methylosinus sp. R-45379 | reverse complement strand
AATATAGGGATTTGTCGCTGCAGTGACGATTTTCGATTTCAATTCGTCGGACTCGATATGTTTGAAATTTCCGCGCGTGGCCAGTCCATGATAGACGGCTCGCGCCGCCACGCCATGATGATCGCCCGCCATAGGAAATATAACCATCGGAACTCCAAACAGAATGCACTCCTTGACAGTATTCGCTCCGCCGTGCGTGATCATGACCTTCGCGCGTTTCAGCAAGGCTAGCTGCGGCGCTTCGTTGACGCAAATGACGTTTTCAGGGGTCGAGTCGACATCCGCCGTTTCGATGGCTCCCGCGTTCACCACGACCCAGCGCCAACCGGGCATCTCTTTCGCCACTGTCGAGAGCTGACGAAAAAACCGAACGTAATCTGATCTAGCCTGCCACAAATACGTGCCCAGCGCACAATAGATCAATGGCCTGTCATCAGCTATCGACTCCCAAGGGAAATCCACCTCTTTGCGCTCCAGCCACACCGATGCTCCGATATAATGCCTATCGGGAACGTCGATCCGATCGAACTCGAAATCGGGATGAAACGGAATTAGCTCGGGAAGACTTACTGAAAACTCCTTCTTGTATGGACAATCCATTCGATAGTCGTCGACGCCATATTTGTCGGCGATCCTTTTAGTCAATGCAGCAATCTTCTTGGTATTCCATCCGTGTGCCAAATTGTGCCGCTTCCAGGCAATTAGAACGCGAAGCGACTGCAGGATCGATCCTTCACACTTCGGAACAAGCCCTGATGACGCTGGAGGTGAACCTGTTCCTTCTGGAACAGAAAAGGCAGACCGGAGGTAAATCGCTCCGATTCCTAAAGATCTGGCCATTAGCGCAAGCCATTCGACGTGCGGAACGCCCCCGAGGACGATGAAATTGATATGCAAGTCCTTCATCAGACGGAGGAATTCTTCATCCCCGCCAGCGATCAGGTAATCAACGAATCGAACCAGCAGCGCATGCCTCCTTCGCGCCGAGACGAGAAAATTCAACCACGACAATTTGGAAAATTCATAATAGTCCAGGTTCTTGAAGGCGTGCCTCGGGAAGAACCTTTCAAATAGCGTATAGAATTCGAATCCGTTATTTTTTATGAGCTCAGCGGAATCTGCTAGCCCGGCATACACGACTTTGTGACCTCTCGATTTGAGGTCCGCCGCAAGTTGCAGACTTGTGTTGAGCGAACCTACCTGATGCACGAAGAAAAACATGATATTCGACATATGCCCCCCTGTAGGCTGCCTGCCACCACACGAAAGAACGAAGCCTTTCGCTCCTCATCTCGGCCAGCCCTGCAAGCCAACGACCACAAGTTATTTCAGGTAATGAAGTCGTTACCGATCTGCGCGATCAGTGCGCGCATTTCCGGCGTGTCCTGCGGCACCGAATGGCTACAGCTACTGCACGGCGCTTTCTTGGTTTCATAATTGAAGAGACTTCTGCGCCAGTCCACGAGAGCGCTTGCGGCATACGCTTCGAAGATTGTTCGCCCGTCGTTCAAATCGGCTACGACGTGCGCTTCATGCTCGCGAATGTCCGACCGGATATTGCAGCAGGGTACCACGCATCCGTTCCAGTCGACATAAAAATGCTTGAATACCACGGGGCACCAGGACTCACGCCGATAGGAGCCTATGGGTACCTGTCCCCCGCGGTCGACGCCCGTGCGCTCGAAATTTCGAGATAGCAGCTTGACCCTCATTCCCGGGTAGCGGAGCTCGGCGGCGTAGCCAACACCTTCCTTTGCTTCCGAGAACTCGCACGGCAACCCGAGCTGCTTAACCTTGTTCGTCATCGCGGTCAGCATCTCGACGTCTGAATACCGAGCCGTGTTGCCGAGATAGGTCATAATATTGATGGAGTTGAGGCCGGAGTCTCGAAGCTCCTCCAAATACTCACGGGTCAAGTAGTCGCCGTTGGTGAAAGTCGTCAAATGCGCATTGGGCAGACGGATCCGCGCCTGACGCAGACGCTTGAGAATAATTCGATCGGACAGAGGCTCATTATAACGGCTGTAGGTGACGACCCGATCATATGCGATATCAGCGAGGTCGTTGACGATGCGGAGGTACAAATCCTCATGCATGAATTGATTGCTGGAGCGACGGTCGACGAGCGAGTTCGGGCAGAACCAGCAAGTACGATTGCAGTAGCTGAAAATTTCAATTTCCACCTGGCTCACCGTTCTCTTGAACAGTTCCTTCGCCGTCTCCAGCGACGCTACCTTGGTGAAGAGTTCCGCTCTGGCGGTTGCGACGATCTCCTCTGGAGTAACTGTGATGAACACCATGACCTCCCTCCGCAGCCGGCAGGCTTCGATAGAAAGCAACCGCTCGGCGCGATGCGGACTATTCTCACCCACTTATCGACGGCCTGCGCTCGTTGAATACGCGGAATGTCACCTTGGATGTGAATAGCCCTGCGAGCGCCCGAC
>NZ_LUUM01000116.1:0-1469 GCF_001644125.1 Methylosinus sp. R-45379 | reverse complement strand
CAATACAATGGCCAGAGCGTCGGAAGTGGGCAGTGCGTCGCTCTGGCGCAGGCGACGTCGGACGTCGGCCTCACGTCGACCTGGGTTCCAGGAGAACAAGTTCAGGGGGCGACCGACATTCCCGAAGGGACCGTAATCGCGACATTCGGTGAAGACGGAACCTACACGAACACGCCGGGCCAAAGCCACACTGCGATATACCTTGGCCAAAATGACCAAGGCATTCAAGTCATGGATCAATGGAGTGGACAGCCAGCCCACTATCGAACAATTCCTTGGACAACGAGCAATCAGTATGAATCCGGGAGCCAATTTCATGTCGTATCTCACTAAGCCGCTCGTGGTAGCTTTCGCGCTCATTCTTAGCCAGCAGGCGAATGCAGCGTCATTGTGCAAGGCCGGGCTGTCGGGGATCACCCTTATCGAAGGGAACTACGATCCACCCGCGTCGATGACGCCGGATATGGAGCGTTTCAAGCCGGGCGGTCGATGGCCGGACGACTTGATCGAGCAGGGCTGGCACAATTTGAGAAAAGCCCACGCCCCGCTGAGATTGGTGTGCCGGTACAAGGATGGCAAGCAGGAGACTCTGCTGCTGCCCAAAGGAACCGATGCCTGCGTGTTGAAGCCCGGACTCATAATCAATTGCAAGTGAGAGCCCGCAGCGTAGCCGAGTGTTCCGCCAGTGAAGGATGATGCGGATAGCGATCGGGAAATGTGAGGCATTTCCCGGTCGCGCGACTTCTTCGCGGCGAGCGGACGTATCGTCAAACGAGCATGAATTTTCCCGAACGGCCGGCTCCCAGTTCGCGCAGGTGGACCGCACGGTTGCATTGCGGACGATTTTGGAGCGGCCGCCTGCAATTCGGGAGGCTTTCATGAATAAGGAATCGTCTGCGTCACGTCTTCATCCGAACGCAACTCGGGTTTCGAGCTCTCTTGTCGGATTCCTTGCCGACGCCCTTTCGATAGCGATCGGGGCGGGTGCGCTGGGTGGCGCTGTCGCGGGCATTGTCGTGATGCTGTTGGACGGTCCGAGCGCAATTCGAGGGCGCAAGCTCGATGCACCGTTCATTCACCCCGCTTCGCGCGTGAGCGACGATTTGGCGCGACTATTCGACAGAAGCGCGAGAGAGCGAAGCGAAGCGTCGGAATCCCAAGTCGCGGACATGAATCTGTCGCAACATGAGCGGATGTCGCCGCGCTCGACTTTTCTGCGCGATGAATGAACTCGGGAGCATCTGGCGCTCGCAAGCGGAGAGTGGGGCTGCGAGCGAGTGCATTCTCGACACACTCCGGCGCCCTCTGCGTCCGATTCTATTCGCCAGCGCCGGGCTTACCTCATTACGCGGCGATAGGTCGAAGCGGCAAATTGCGATCTAACAATCGCGGCAGGGTCGGATAGACCGTCGCCTGCATGCACATGCCGAGATCGTCGTGAAGGATCAGGGTGCGGACGGCGATCTTGC
>NZ_LUUM01000115.1:0-1525 GCF_001644125.1 Methylosinus sp. R-45379 | reverse complement strand
GATTCCGTCGAGGGAAATCCCTACCACGGCGTGTCCCGCGCCGCGGCGGAAGTCGCCACCTCGCACATTCCTCGTCCCGAAGACGAGATTCCCGGCAAGATGGTCGGCTGGCGCTCGGATATGAGCGCGCTCGCCGCTGGCGAGCGGGACGGCAAGCCGGTGTTGTTGGTTCTTTCGTCGCCCTCGATCTCCTGCTCGGAGTGCCGATCGGCCATCAGGGATATTTTGACATCCGGCCCACTCAATCAACTGGCCGGGCAATTCCATGCGATGATGGTCGTGCTCGACGGGATACCCGAAAGTCCATCGAGTCCGCTGCGCAGTCGGCTCCGCGTGAAATCGAATATTGCCGCGATCCTCGTCCGACTGGGCGACAAGGACCGAAAAGCGCGGGAGCTGCTGCGACAAGAAGGAAGGATCGACATCCGCGCGCTGGCGCGCGACCTCCAAAGGCGGCTGCCGTCGACGCATGGAACTGGGGCGGATATCGAACCGACCGCCCGCTCGCCATCATTTTGCTGGCTGATCGAAGACTTCGAATTATGTCAGGCGAGAATTCAACGCGCCGGACCTGCGGAGTAACCTCTTGCGCCATTGAAAGGCCACAGCACAACGCACGGGAAACCACCATGAAGGACTTCTGGACCTCCACCGCAGAGCTATTGCTCGCCCTGCCGATTCTGGCCTATCTCGGGGTCGGCGCCACGCTGTCGATCACGCAGAGCGCGCGGACATTCAGCCCATGCTCGCAAGTCGACAGCAATATCGTCACGCCCGATAGCGACTCGCCGCTCGTCTATGTGATCAAGCACGGGTTGATGTGGCCGTTTGCCGCCTATCGCGAGATCATCCGCGAAGGCATGCCTGTGAGCCACTTCATTTTTGCGTCCGATTGCAAATGGAGCAAGCGGCCAGTCTATCAGCGGCTCTTCGCTGAACCGGCAGGCGGCTGTCCCGAGGGGACGACACAATACGAAGGCGCACGATGCCGACTGAACGAGCGGCGCTCCTACCGCTATGCGCCGCGCAAGCCCGGCCAAGAATGTCCCCAGGGCTCGGCGCCCATCTCGGGGCGCGAGGATCGTTGCGAGCTTCCCTATGCATTGTCGAACCAGGACGCGCTGTCGGAACTGGCGGCATTGGCGAAGCCGAGGTTCGGCTCCACAGCGGCAGATGTGAGGCCGGTCCTCGACGTTCGCACCGCCTGGGGAGAGCCGCGCTACCTCTCCCCTTGGCTGGAAATAAATCTGTCGACCCCGCCAACCTGCCCTGGACCCCTATGGCTGGAAATTCCCGCCGCCCCGGGCGTCGTCGAATGCGTCCTTCCCTCGCTCGAGAAACTTGCCGACCGGCCCTGCCCGGCAGGTCTGAAGAGCTACGAAGGCGCGCCCTATTCCAGAGTCGCAAAAGACGGCGGCCGAACCGAGCCCAAGATCGAAGTCTGCGTCAAGGCCGATTGACGAAACGCGCGGCAACGAAAAGGAATAGCGCAGATGCCTCGCAGGAAGGCGTCGCCGAGCAACGC
>NZ_LUUM01000114.1:0-1665 GCF_001644125.1 Methylosinus sp. R-45379 | reverse complement strand
GTGCTGGTCGGAGGAACCCGGGAGTCCTTTCTCGACCTCATTCGCTTCGAGCGCGCCGCCTATGGCCTGCCGCCGGGTGATCGGCAGCTGCTCGCCGAGAAGCGAGAGCTCATGGGAGCAATGCGCTCGGAGGCGATCGACGAAAGGCCGAGCGAGCCGGCAAAAGCGCACCCCCTTCTGCAAGAGCTCGATCTTCGAACCGAGGATATCATCGAGCTCATCGCGAGCGCTCGACGGCTCAAGATGGCTGTGCGCGGCTGGGTGGCGGAAGAGCATCTGCGCACGACATTGGCGCAGCTCGACGGCGTAACCCATTGCGAGCGTCTAGACGAGGAGGGCGGACCCGATCTGCGTATCCGCTTCCACGAAGGCCCGCTTCTATCTGTGGAATGCAAGAATGTCTTGCGCAGGCTCAATAAGACACGCAATCTTCCGCGTATCGACTTTCAACGGACACGAGCCGCGAAAGCCGATCCATGCTCGAGATACTATTCGCCGGGCGATTTCGACATAGTCGCCGGCTGCCTTCACGCAGTCACCGAGCGCTGGGAGTTTCGATACATGCTCCCATCGTCCCTCGCGCTCCACGAGAGATGCGCCGGCAAGCTGGCGAGCAATGTGCTGGTCGACGAAAGCTGGTGGCGCGAGCCGCAGGGCGCTTTCGAAGCCGCGGCCGCTCGGCTAGGCTGGCGCGCATGACTAAGCTTCGCGCGATCAGCCTTTACACCGGAGCCGGGGGCCTCGACCTCGGATTCGAAGCCGCTGGATTCGAGACTGCCGTGGCTTTGGAGATCGACGCTCGCTGCGTCGCCACGCTGCGCGCGAATCGATCCTGGAGTGTGATCGATCGCGATATCTCCCTCGTCTCGACCGCCGAGCTTCTCGAAGCGGGCGATCTCACGGTCAGCGAAGCGGACGTTCTGATCGGCGGCCCGCCCTGTCAGCCCTTCTCGAAATCCGGCTTTTGGGCGCATGGAGAGGCGCGACGGCTCGAGGACCCTCGCGCCGGGACCTTGGCGGCGTATATGCGGGTGCTGGAAGAGGCGCTCCCTCGCGCATTCCTGCTGGAAAATGTCGAGGGTCTGGGGTTCCGCGGCAAGGATGAAGGCCTCGAGCTGATAAGGACCGCCCTTCAGCGAATCAACGCAGCTCATGGCTCCCGGTACACCGCATCCATCGCCGTCCTGAATGCCGCCGACTACGGCGTTCCGCAGCTGCGCAGACGCCTATTCGTGATCGGCGCGCGCGATGGCGCCGCCTTCGAGTTCCCCATGGCGACACATGTCGACCCGGCGCTCGCCGACCCGGCCGACAATCGGCCACGCTATAGAACCGCATGGGATGCGATTCACGACATCGAGCCGCATGATCCATCGCTGGAGCCCAAGGGGAAATGGGCTCGCCTGCTGCCGAGCATCCCGGAAGGGCAGAACTATCTTTGGCACACGGAGCGCGGCGGAGGCGAGCCTCTGTTCGGCTGGCGCCGCCGATATTGGTCGTTTCTGCTCAAGCTCGCCAAGGCTCAGCCGGCGTGGACATTGCAGGCCCAGCCCGGCCCGGCTACCGGCCCATTCCATTGGAGCAGCCGACGTCTGAGCATGCGCGAGATGGCCAGGCTCCAGACTTTTCCGGATGATTTCTCTGTCATCGGCGGCGTCGCCGACG